>NZ_JARAVO010000117.1:0-27235 GCF_033792805.1 Streptomyces sp. PA03-1a | reverse complement strand
GGGGTGTGCGGGGGGTGGGAGTGCGGAGCGTGCGTGTGCGGGGCGTGCATGGGCGGTACGTGCCTGCTCCGCCGTACGCGCGGATGCGGCGGTACGGGCCGCCGTCGTGCGCGGGCGGGTCGGCGACTGGACGGTCCGTGGCTCCGTCGCGGACCGGGGTGTCCCGCCGCGTGTGGGGCCGGGTCGAGCCGGCGGTGACCGTCACAGCCCCGGGGGTGCGGGTCGTCTCCGGCATCGTCGTCCTCGTCATCGTGCTCGGGGTGGTGCTCGTAGTTGTGCTCGGGGTGGTGCTCGGGGTGGTGCTCGCGGTCCTGCTCGGGGTGGTGCCCGGCGTGGTGCTCACTGCCGTGCTCCGGCGCGGGCCCGTGTGTGCGCCCGTCGTCCGGGGAGTCCGGACGGTTCCGCTGGAGCGGGCGCCGTGTCCGGCGCCGTGGTGGTGCTGGTGCGCTTGCCCTCGGGCGGTCCGCTCGACGCGGTCCTCCGCAGTGGGTACGGCCTGACGTGACGTCAACGGGAGCCGTGCGGCACGCCGTACCGGCTGGTCACGCGCGTCCGCGGCGGTCATGCGCAGAGCGCCCACTCGCGGCGGCGGGGGGTGCGGGCCGGGGCCGCGGTCGCGTCGGTCAGCGCGGGGTCGAGGCCGGCGTCGCCGATCGGACGGGTGCGCACGCGGGCCACGGGCGAGGCGCCGTGGGCCTCGGCCCGGATGCGCTGCTTCATCGTCGGCGGCAAGGAGCGTGCGTCGGCCGCGGCGGTGAGGCAGGGCGCCGGGACGAAGGGGACGGACGGCTCGGGCACGACGGGTTCGCTGCGGTACGACGTGCGGCACGACGGGACGTCCGGTGTGCGTCCGCCCGGTTCGACGCGCGGCCCCGGACCGGACGCGGCGGCGCCCACCGCCACCGGTTGTGGTGCTGGCTCCGTACGCGGCGCCGGTGCCCAGTGGCGGACCGCCTCGGCGGTCGGCAGGAACCGGGTCCCGGGGAGGGTCTCGGGTCGCGGCGCGGCAGGAGCCGTGCTACGCGACGCCGGGACGGCGAACCCGAAGTACGCGACCATCTTGAGCAGGAGCGTCACGAAGACGTCCCAGAACGTCCTGACATGGGTGTTGGCAGCCATGACCTCTCACTTCCTTCGGTGAGTCGGGAGCGACTAATCCGATGATGCGGAAGTGAGCACGAAATCCTCGGTGCCGCACCCCGAGGGCGCCGATATTCCGATCAACACCACCCGGGTGGCCCAGCCGTGCCCCGGCCGGCCGCTCCGGCGAGGAACTTCCCGCGCAGTGCACCCCGAGTTGCGGGTCCTGACGTCTGGGGGTAGGGCGGCGTCCCGTTGCGCGTGGCGTGCGTCGCCCCGTCCACAGGATGCGCAGGCGGGGGCCGCGCGGGGCCCGGTTGGCCGCGTTTTCCACCGGACGGCGGCCGGAGCCCCGATCGTCCGACCGCTCCGGGCCGGGCGGCGCCAGGGCCCGTAGGGTGGAGGACATGCGCCTGAGCACTGTGATCCTGCCGATCCACCGCTGGAACGAGGGCCGGAAGGTCTGGCGTCGGGCCGAGGAACTCGGCTTCCACGCCGCCTACACCTACGACCACCTGTCGTGGCGGAGCTTCCGGGACGGCCCGTGGTTCGGGGCGGTGCCGACGCTGACGGCGGCGGCCGTGGCGACGGAGCGGATCCGGCTGGGCACGCTCGTGACCTCGCCGAACTTCCGGCACCCGGTCACGCTCGCCAAGGAGTTGATCTCCCTCGACGACGTGAGTGACGGGCGGCTGACGCTCGGCATCGGTGCCGGCGGGGTGGGCTACGACGCGACCGCGCTGGGGCAGGTGCCGTGGACGCCGCGGGAACGGGCCGACCGCTTCGGCGAGTTCGTCACCGTACTGGACCGGCTGCTGACGGAGCCGGTGGTGAGTCACGAAGGCGAGTTCTACTCGGCGGACGAGGTGCGGAACATCCCCGGCTGCGTGCAGCGGCCGCGGGTGCCCTTCGCGGTGGCCGCGACGGGCCCGCGCGGGCTGCGGCTGGCGGCGCGCTACGGCCAGGCCTGGGTGACCTACGGCGACCCGAAGGGCCCGGCGGAGGTGCCGGTGGACAAGTGCCCCGAGGTCGTCTCGCACCAGTACGACCAGCTGGAGATCGCCTGCGCCGAGATCGAGCGGGATCCGGGCGAGCTCGACCGCATCCTGCTGACCGGGTCGACGGCCGAGCGCCCGCTGGAGTCGCTCGACGCCTTCGTCGACTTCGCCGGCCGTTACGCGGAGGTCGGCATCACCGAGATCGTGCTCCACTGGCCGGTGCCGGACTCCGTCTACGCGGCGGACGAGAAGGTCTTCGAGCGCATCGCGACCGAGGCGCCGGCCCAGCTCAGTTGAGCCGGCGGCGGGCGTTGCGCCGCCACTGGCCGAGCAGCACGGGTGACGCCGTGGGCGGCGGACCCGCGGGACAGACGTCGAAATGACTGATCCGGCAGGTGGCGGAGGGGTCGGCGGCACGCAGGTTGACCGCCGTGCCGTCACCCGCGACGCGCCAGCGGCGACCGGCCGGGACGGTGGCCGACGGCCACTCGCCGGGCTCGACCAGGATCCAGTGGCCGCCGGCGGTGCGGTGGCGGTAGGCGGCGCAGGCGCACCGGCCGCAGGTCGTGGCGGTGCCGGCCGCCGGATCGGCGACGGGTATCGCGGTGCGCGCGGCCAGGCGGATGCCGTCCACGACGGTCGGCAAAGCGTCGGCCAGGAGCACCGGTTCCCGGTCGGGCTGCTCTTCACAACGCACAAGGGCCATGGCGAGATGGTGACACCCGGCACTGACAACGGCGACGGAGAGTGTGGCGGTGATCGCACTCAGCGCCCGCCTGCTGTCATATGCAACCGCATGGGGGACCATGGGTCGGTGACCTCAGCCACCCAGCATCCCAGGACCCCGGACGCCACCCTCGCGGCTCCCGCGCCGCGGCTGATCGCCACCGACCTGGACGGCACGCTCCTGCGCGACGACAAGACCGTTTCGGCCCGGACGATCGCCGCCCTGGCGGACGCGGAGGCCGCGGGCATCGAGGTCTTCTTCGTCACCGGCCGGCCCGCGCGGTGGATGGACGTGGTCGCCGCGCACACCGCCGGCCACGGCATGGCGATCTGCGCCAACGGCGCCGCCGTCTACGACCTGCACCGCGACAAGAGGTTGCTGGCGGCCTACCCCCTCGACCCGCGGGACGCGCTCGCGGTCATCGCCTCCCTGCGCACCGCCGTCCCCGGCACGACCTTCGCCGTCGAGCTGACCGGCGGCTTCGCGTACGAGCCGGAGTACCCGCCGTACGCCCCCGCGCCCGACGCGGTCGTCGCCCCGGTGGAGGAGCTGCTGGACGGCGGGCGGCACGGCCAGCCCGTGCTGAAGCTGCTCGCCAAGCACCCGTCCATCGACCCGGACGCCTTCCTG
Organism: Streptomyces sp. PA03-1a; assembly: GCF_033792805.1. Classification (NCBI taxonomy): domain Bacteria; kingdom Bacillati; phylum Actinomycetota; class Actinomycetes; order Kitasatosporales; family Streptomycetaceae; genus Streptomyces; species Streptomyces sp. PA03-1a. The sequence goes on along the minus strand of NZ_JARAVO010000117.1, from coordinate 23,800 downwards.
CGCACCGCACGCGCGGTGGCCGGGGAGCACGCCGAGATCACCCGGTCCAGCGCGTCGGCGCTGCTGGAGATCAGCGGTGCCGGGGTCAGCAAGGCGACGACGCTCGCACGCTGCTGCGCGGACCTCGGCATCTCCGCCGAGGAGGTCGTGGCCTTCGGGGACATGCCCAACGACCTCGCCATGCTGTCGTGGGCAGGCACCTCGTACGCCGTCGCCAACGCCCACCCCGAGGTGCTGGCCGCCACGACGCACCGCACCGTGGCGAACGAGGAGGACGGCGTCGCCCTGGTCATCGAGCGGATCCTCGCCGCCCGCTGACCCCCTCCGGTCTCACAGGGGCGCCTCCCAGGCGAGCGTGGTGCCCTTGCCGTCCGGCCCCGGCCCGAAGATCGACTCGCCGCCCAGCGACTCCGCGCGGCGGGCGAGGTTGCGCAGCCCGCTGCGCCGCCCGGTCTCCGGGATGCCGACGCCGTCGTCGGAGACGATGAGCCGCACCCCCTCGCGGCCGTCGGCGAGCACGGCGGTGGCGTCGAGCACCACCTCGACCCAGGTGGCGCCCGCGTGCCGCTGGACGTTGGACAGCGCCTCGCGCAGCGCCGCCACGAGGTTGCGGGCGCTGAGCGCGCCGACCCGGTGGTCGACGGGTCCGACGAAGCGGACGGAGGGCGGGAAGCCCAGGCCCCGCGCGGCGGAGCCGGTCTCCCGCAGCACCTGGGCGCGCAGTCCCGCCGGTGCGTCGTCGCCCGGCTCCTGCTGCAGCGCGAAGATCGCCGTCCGCACCTCCTGAATGGTGGCGTCCAGTTCCTCGACCGCGTGCGCGATGCCCGCCTCCGCTTCGGGCGGCAGCGCCTTGCGCCGGGCCCCCTGCAGCATCAGGCCCGTCGCGAAGAGCCGCTGGATGACCAGGTCGTGCAGGTCGCGGGCGATCCGGTCGCGCTCCTCGTAGACGGCCAGCCGGTTGCGGTCGCGCTGGGCGTCGGCGAGCAGCAGGGCCAGCGCCGCCTGCGCCGCGAACTGGACGGCGACGAAGCGCTCGTCCTCGGTGAAGCCCGGCACGCCGTGGGCCCTCGGCAGCGCGAGCGCGCCCATCACATGACCGCTGCTCTGCAGCGGCAGGATCATGCAGGCCCCGAAGCGCGGGGCGATCGCCATGGTCATCCGGTCGTCGGTCGAGGCGTCCTCCACGAACACCGGCTCGCCCGCCATCAGCGGCGCCACAGGCGGGCTGTCCGCCTCGAGCACCGTGCCGACCAGGCCCGCGGGCTGCTGGGCCGAGACCGCGACCACCTCCAGACCGCCCTCGACCGTCGGCAGCAGAACCAGGCCCGCGTCAGCCGCCACGAGCGCGCGGGCCTGCTCGGCGACGACGTCGAGCGCGTTCTCGCCCGGTTGTTCGTCCGCCAGCAGCGCGGCCGTGACCGAGCCGACGGCGTCCAGCAGCTTGGCCAGTGGTTCTGCCATACGGCGAGCCTAGGCCGGTGCCGCGTCCTACGCCGTGATCGACTCCGGCTCGGGCGCGCCCAGTGCGTCGGCCGCACGCTCGCGGTCCAGGCCCCGGCGGAACGGGCCGTCGGCGGCGGCCAGCTCCTGGTGCGTACCGCGCTGCACGACCCGGCCGCGGTCGAGGACGAGGATCTCGTCGACCCCTTCCAGACCGGTGAGGCGGTGGGTGATCAGCACGGTCGTCCGGCCCGTGGTCGCGGCCAGCAGATCGGCGGTCAGGGCGTCGGCGGTGGCCAGGTCGAGGTGTTCGGCGGGCTCGTCGAGCACCAGGACGGGGAAGTCGGCGAGCAGCGCCCGGGCCAGCGCCAGCCGCTGGCGCTGGCCGCCGGACAGGCGGGTGCCGTGCTCGCCGACCGGGAGGTCGAGGTCCAGGTCGAGCCGGGCCGCGGCGAGCGCGCCGCGCAGCTCCGCGTCGTCCGCGCCGGGGCGGGCCAGGCGCAGGTTCTCCCGGACCGTGCTGTCGAAGGCGTGCGCGTCCTGGGCGCACAGGCCGACCATGCGGCGCACGGCGTCGCCGTCGAGGGCCGTGGCGTCGGTGCCCGCGAGGGTGTAGGTGCCCGCCTCGACGTCCAGGAAGCGCAGCAGCACGTGGGCGAGGGTCGTCTTGCCCGAGCCGGAGGGGCCGACGACCGCGATCCGGCGACCGGGAGTCAGTTCGAGGCCGACGCCGTCCAGCGCGGGCCGGGGCTGCCCCGGATGGCGGGCGGTGAGACCGCGCAGCACCAGGGGGTGCGGTCCGGCGGGCGCGGGGGCAGGGCGTTCCGGCTCCCGTACGGACTCGGGGGTGTCGAGCACGTCGTACACGCGCTGCGCCGCCTGCCGGCTGCGCTGCCGGTACTGCGCCGCGAGCGGCATGGCCGCCACCGCCTCGAAGGCCGCGAGCGGGGTGAGCACGACGACCGCGAGCGCGACCCCGGACAGTCCGCCGGCGGCCACCGCCCGCACGCCCGCCCAGGCGCAGAGCGTGACGGTGACTCCGCTGACCAGGGCGCCGAGCCCGGCCCCGAGCGCCGCACCGGCCGCGGAACGCGCCGCGATCCGGGTGAGCACGCGGTCCGTCTCGGCCGCCTTGGCGCGGCGCCCGGGCAGTGCCCCGGCGACGGTCAGTTCGGCGGTGCCGGTGAGCACCTCGACAACCTGGGCCGCGAGTTCACCGCGGGCGGGGGCGAGCGCGCGTTCGGCGCGCCGGGCCAGCGCCGCGGAGACGGCCGGCACGGCCACGCCGGCGGTGAGCAGTCCCACCGCCAGGGCGGCTCCGGCACCGGGCAGCAGCCACGCCGTGAACGCGGCCGCCGCGGTACCGGTGAGCGCGGCGGCGCCCGCGGGGAGCAGCCAGCGCAGGAAGTAGTCCTGCAGGCCGTCCACGTCGGCGACGAGGCGGGAGAGCAGGTCGCCCCGCCGGGTGTCGCGCAGCGCGGCGGGCGCGAGCCGCTCCAGCCGGCGGTACACGGTCACCCTGAGGTCGGCCAGGGCGCGGAAGACGGCGTCGTGCGAGACCAGGCGCTCGGCGTAGCGGAACACCGCCCGGCCGATCCCGAAGGCCCGGGTCGCGGTGACCGCGACCATCAGGTAGAGGACCGGCGGCTGCTGCGAGGCCCGGGATATCAGCCAGGCCGAGGTCGCCATCAGACCGACGGCGCTCAGCAGCGCGAGGGCGCCGAGCAGCAACGCGAGGGCGAACCGCGGCCGCAGCGGCGACGTGACCCGGCGTACCCGGGTCAGCGGCGCGGAGGTTCTTGCGGCGGCGGAGGGCGCGGCCGGCGCGACGGCGAGGGCCGCGCCGAGGGGTTCGGGGGCACTGACCGTGGCCGCGACCTGCCGTTCGGCCCTGGCGGGGTGCCCCGCGGTGGACGGCACGGCACGCTCCGGGCGGCCGTCGAGCCGCACCGTGCGGTCCGCCACGGCCAGCAGCGCCGGGCGGTGCACCACGAGCAGCACCGTGCGGCCGGCCGCGAGCCGCCGTACGGCGTCGACCACGGCCGCCTCGGTCTCCCCGTCCAGCGCCGCCGTGGGTTCGTCGAGCAGCAGCAGCGGCCGGTCGGCGAGGAACGCCCGGGCCAGGGCGACGCGTTGCCGCTGTCCGGCGGAGAGCCCGGCGCCGCCCTCCCCGACCACCGTCGCGGGGTCGAGGTCCGGGGCGCCCGCGTCCCGGAGCGCGGCGCGGACCCCGGCCGGGCTCGCGTCCGGCCGGGCCAGCCGTACGTTGTCGGCGACGGTCCCGGCGAAGAGGTACGGCCGCTGGGGGACCCAGGCGATCTGCCGGTGCCAGCCGGCCGGGTCGTGGGCGGCGAGTTCGGTGCCGCCGGCCAGGACCCGTCCCGAGGTCGGCTCGGTGAAGCCGAGCAGCACGGAGAGCAGGGTGCTCTTGCCGATCCCGCTGGGGCCGGTGAGGGCGATCGTCTCGCCGGGGGAGACCCGCAGGGAGACGGCGCCGAGGCGGCCCTGCACGGCGACCCCGTCCAGTTCGACGACCGCGGCCCGCAGGTCGGGGGCCGGGGCCGTGCCGCGCCGGGGCGGCGCGGTCTCCAGCACGGCGAAGACCTCGTCGGCGGCGGAGAGCCCCTCGGCGGCCGCGTGGTAGTGGGCTCCCACCTGGCGCAGCGGCAGGTACGCCTCCGGCGCCAGGACGAGGATGACCAGCCCGGTGCGGAGGTCGAGTTCACCGTGGACCAGCCGCATGCCGACACCGACGGCGACCAGGGCGACGGAGATGGTGGAGAGCAGTTCCAGGGCGAAGGAGGAGAGGAAGGTGATGCGCAGCGTCCGCATCGTGGCGCGCCGGTGGTCGGCGGTGATGGCGCGGATGGACTCGGCCTGGGCCTTGGCCCGGCCGAAGACCTTGAGGGTGGGCAGGCCCGCGACGACGTCGAGGAAGTGGCCGGACAACCGGGCGAGCAGCTGCCACTGACGGTCCATGCGGGCCTGGGTGGCCCAGCCGATGAGGACCATGAAGACCGGGATGAGGGGGAGGGTCAGGGCGATGGTGAGCGCCGAGATCCAGTCCTCGGTGACGATGCGGGCGAGGACGGCGGCGGGCACCACGACCGCCAGGCCCAGTTGGGGCAGGTAGCGGGCGAAGTAGCCGTCGAGGGCGTCGACGCCCCGGGTGGCGAGCGTGGTGAGCTCACCGGTCCGGCGCTCGGTGAGCCCCGCCGGGCCCAGTGCGGTGACGTGCTCCAGCAGCCGTGTGCGCAGCCGGGACTTGACCGCGGCGGAGGCGCGGTGGGCGCACAGCTCGGTGAGCCAGGAGACGGCCGCCCGGCCGGCCGCGACGCCGGCGAGCAGCAGCAGGGGGGTGCGCAGCCCTACGGCGTCGAGACCGTCCTGGAAACCTCCGACGACGATCTCCGCGAGGAGCATCGCCTGCGCGATGACCAGGCCCGCGCCGGCGAGACCGAGCAGGACGGAGACGGCGAGGAACACACGGGTCGCGCGGGCGTACCTCAGGAGCCGGGGGTCGACGGGTTTCACGTGAAACAGCTCCTCAGTGCGCTTCGGCGATGTGCTGGGTGCCGATCCGCCTGCGGAACACCCAGTACGTCCAGGCCTGGTAGAGCACGACCAGCGGGGCCGCGATCGCGGCGCACCAGGTCATGATCTTCAGCGTGTACGGGGTCGAGGAGGCGTTCTCCACCGTCAGGCTCCACGCCGGGTCCAGCGTGGAGGGCATGACGTCCGGGAAGAGCACCAGGAAGAACATCGCCACCACGGCGGTGACGGTGACCCCGGAGAAGGCGAACGCCCAGCCCTCGCGGCCCCTCAGGTTGGCGCCCAGCGCGGCGAGCAGCGCGAGCACGGCGACGGCCGCGGCCGCCAGGCTCGCCGTGTTCCCGCCGCTGCCCTGCGTCCAGGCCAGGAAGGCGACCGCGAGCACGGCGGTGACCGCTCCGGCCCGGGTGGCGAAGCGGCGGGCGCGGTCGCGGATGTCACCGAGGGTCTTCAGCGCCGCGAAGACCGCGCCGTGGAAGGTGAAGAGGCTGAGCGTGACGAGTCCGCCGAGCAGGGCGTGGGGGCCGAGCAGGTCCAGGACCCCGCCGGTGTACTCGCCGGAGGCGTCGATGTCCACCCCGTGCACGATGTTGGCGAACGCCACGCCCCACAGGAAGGCGGGGAGCAGGGAGGTCCAGAAGATGGCCTGTTCCCAGCCGGTCTGCCAGCGCTCGGTGCTGCGCTTGGCCCGGTACTCGAAGGCCACGACCCGGACGATCAGGCAGAGCAGGATCACCAGCAGCGGCAGGTAGAAGCCCGAGAAGAGGGTGGCGTACCACTCGGGAAAGGCGGCGAAGGTGGCGCCGCCGGCGGTGATCAGCCAGACCTCGTTGCCGTCCCAGACCGGGCCGATGGTGTTGATCAGCACCCGCCGTTCGGGTCGGTCGCGGGCGAGCAGCCGGGTGAGGACGCCGATGCCGAAGTCGAAGCCCTCGAGGAAGAAGTAGCCGGTCCACAGGACGGCGATGATGACGAACCAGACGTCGTGGAGGTGCATGCCGTCTCTCCCTAGTACGAGAAGGCCATCGGACGGTCGGCGTCGCCGCCGATCTTCGTGGGGGGATTGAGGTCGGCCTCCGTGAGCTCGGGCGGCCCGGCCTTGGCGTACTTGACCAGGAGCTTGACCTCGACGACGGCGAGGACGGCGTAGAGCGCGGTGAGGACGATCAGCGAGGTCAGCATCTCGGCGGTGGAGACGCCGGGGGAGACCGCGTCCTCGGTGCGCAGCAACCCGTACACGACCCACGGCTGGCGGCCGTTCTCGGTGAAGATCCAGCCCCAGGAGTTGGCGATCAGCGGGAAGCCCATGGTGAGCAGCCCGATCCGCCAGTACCAGCGGGACAGGGCCGGGGAGAGTGCGGTGTTCCTGGTGAGCATCAGGTGCGGTGGCTCGTCGTCGGCGGTGCGCCGGTCCCCGGCGAGCCAGAACCTGCGGCGGGTGAGCCAGAGTCCCGCCAGGCCGACCGCGAAGGAGGTCATGCCGAAGCCGATCATCCAGCGGAAGCCCCAGTAGGCGACCGGGACGTTGGGCCGGTAGTCGCCGGGGCCGTACTTCTCCTGCTCGGCCTTGTTGACGTCGTTGATGCCGGGGACGTACGAGCTGAAGTCGTCGTGGGCGAGGAAGGACAGCAGTCCGGGGACCTCGACGGCCACGGTGTTGTGGCCCTTCTCGACGTCGCCGTACGCGAAGATCGAGAACGGGGCCGGGGACTCGCCGTCCCACAGGGCCTCGGCGGCGGCCATCTTCATCGGCTGCTGCTCGTACATGACCTTGCCCAGCCGGTCGCCGCTGATCGCGGTGAGCAGGCCGGCGACGACGGCGGTGACCAGGGCGAGGCGCAGCGAGGTCCTCATGACCGCGACGTGCCTGCGGCGGGCCAGGTGGTAGGCCGAGATGCCGATCATGAAGGCGGCGCCGGTCAGGAAGGCCGCGGTCAGCGTGTGGAAGACCACGACGAGGGTGGTGTTCTGGGTGAGCACGGCCCAGAAGTCCGTCAGCTCGGCGCGGCCGGTGACCTTGTTGTAGCGGTAGCCGACCGGGTGCTGCATCCAGGAGTTGGCGGCGAGGATGAAGTACGCGGACAGGATCGTGCCCAGCGAGACCAGCCAGATGCAGGCCAGGTGGATCTTCTGCGGCAGCTTGTCCCAGCCGAAGATCCACAGGCCGATGAAGGTGGACTCGAAGAAGAAGGCGATGAGCGACTCGAAGGCGAGCGGGGCGCCGAACACGTCGCCGACGAAGCGCGAGTAGTCCGACCAGTTCATGCCGAACTGGAACTCCTGGACCAGGCCGGTGGCCACGCCCATGGCGATGTTGATCAGGAAGAGCTTGCCCCAGAACTTGGTCGCCCGCAGGTACTTCTCCTTGCCCGTGCGCACCCAGGCCGTCTGGAGGCCCGCGGTCAGCGCGGCGAGGGAGATCGTGAGGGGGACGAAGAGGTAGTGGTAGACGGTCGTGATGCCGAATTGCCATCGCGCGACGGCCACGGAGTCCAGTGCCAGGTCCACGCCACGCCTCCTATCTTGCCGAGCTTGTGAAAGTGAACGCATTCACAAGCTCAGTATGCCGCACACGTTTTCGCCCCCTCACACCGGGGGGTGGGAGGGGGCGAAAAGGGCGCCACGACGCCCCGTGGAACCCGGGACGGCGCGTGGGGGCGGCTACAGCTCCTTGCGGAAGGCCTCGGCCGTACGGAGCAGGACGTCGTTGGCGGCGTCCTCGCCGATCGTGATCCGCACGCCCTCCCCCGCGAACGGACGGACGGTGACGCCGGCCCGCTCACAGGCCGCGGCGAAGTCGGCCGTGCGCTCCCCCAGCCGCAGCCACACGAAGTTGGCGTGGGTCTCCGGCACCGTCCAGCCCTGCGCCGTCAGCCCGTCGAAGACCCGGGCCCGCTGGGTCACCAGCGCGTCGACCCGCTCCAGCAGCGCCGCCTCCGCGCGCAGGGAGGCCACCGCCGCGTCCTGGGCGAGCTGGCTCACCCCGAAGGGGACGGCCGTCTTGCGCAGCGCCGCCGCGACCGGCTCGTGCGCGATCGCGAACCCCACGCGCAGCCCGGCGAGCCCGTACGCCTTGGAGAAGGTGCGCAGCACCGCCACGTTGGGACGGTCGCGGTAGACCTCGACGCCGTCCGGGACCTCGGGATCGCGGATGAACTCCTTGTACGCCTCGTCCAGCACGACCAGCACGTCCGAGGGGACGCGGTCCAGGAAGCGCTCCAGCGCGGCCCGGCGGACCACCGTGCCGGTGGGGTTGTTGGGGTTGCAGACGAAGACCAGCCGCGTCCGGTCGGTGATCGCCCCGGCCATCGCGTCCAGGTCGTGGGTCTCGTCCGCGTCCAGCGGAACCGGCACCGAGGCCGCTCCGCTGATCTGCGTGATGATCGGATAGGCCTCGAAGGACCGCCAGGCGTAGATGACCTCGTCACCCGGTCCGGCGGTCGACTGCAGCAGCTGCTGCGCGACCCCGACCGAGCCGGTGCCGGTGGCGATGTGCTCCACCGGCACGCCGAAGCGGTGCGCCAGCTCGCCGTGGAGGGCCGTGCACGCCATGTCCGGGTAGCGGTTGAAGTTCTCCGCGGCGGCGGTGGCCGCCTCCAGGACACCGGGCAGCGGCGCGTAGGGGTTCTCGTTGGAGGACAGCTTGTAAGCGGTCACTCCCTCTTCCACGGCCGGGGGTCTGCCCGGCTTGTACGTGGGGATGCCGTCCAGTTCGCGGCGCAGTTTGGGGCTCATGCCCCACACCATACGAGCGGCCGCCCGGCCGGGGGAGGCCCTGCGACCCACGGGCGCGCGGCAGGGGCTCGCGGCGGACGCAGCAGGCGGTGCGACGCACTGCGCGCCGGTGGCGCGCGCGGTGGCGCGCATCCCTCGAAGGGGTGAGTTGATGCACGTCCACACCGCGGGGGGCGGGGCGGACGGGACCCCGTGACGGGCCCGTGACACGTGGTAGCCACCCGCCGCCACCTGCGCTTTCCCGGCCACGCCCGGCAGCGTGTGCGGGGAAACGTCTCTGTCAACGCCTTCTCCGGCACCCCGCGAAAGGACCACCCGACCCCTACTATCACCACGCCATGACAGCAGCAGGGAACCACCAGGCGAGCCGACCCGCCGGACGCCGGCTGGAGCGGGCCGGCATCAGGGACGTGGCCGCCGCGGCCGGCGTCTCGATCACCACTGTCTCCGACGCGCTCAACGGCAAGGGCCGACTGCCCGACGCCACCCGCCGTCACGTCCGTGAGGTCGCCGACCGGCTGGGGTACCGCCCCTCCGCCGCCGCCCGCACGCTGCGCACCGGGAGGTCGGGGCTGATCGGCCTGACCGTGACGACGTACGGCGAAGAACCCTTCACCTTCACGGAGTTCGCCTACTTCGCCGAGATGGCCCGGGCCGCCACCTCCGCCGCGCTCGCCCGCGGCTACGCCCTTGTCATCCTGCCCGCCTCCTCCCGGCACGACGTGTGGAGCAACGTCGCGCTGGACGGCACGGTGGTGATCGACCCCTCCGACCACGACCCGATGGTCACCGAGCTGGTGCGGCAGGGCATCCCCGTGGTCAGCGACGGCCGCCCGGCCGGCAGCCTGCCCGTCCAGGCCTGGGTCGACAACGACCACGAGGCCGCCGTGCTCGGCATCCTGGAGCACCTCGCCGAGGCCGGGGCCCGCAGGATCGGCCTGCTCACCGGGACCAGCACCGACACCTACACCCGCCTGTCCACCACCGCCTACCTCAACTGGTGCGAGCGGATCGGCCAGGAACCCGTCGTCGAGGCCTACCCCGCCCACGACCCGTGCGCCGGCGCCGTCGCCGCCGACCGCCTGCTCGCCCGCCCCGACCGCCCCGACGCGGTCTACGGCCTCTTCGACCCCAACGGCACCGACCTGCTCGCCGCCGCCCGCCGCTACGGGCTGCGCGTGCCCGACGACCTCCTGCTGGTCTGCTGCAGCGAGAGCATGGTCTACGCGACGACCGAGCCCCCGATCACCACGCTCTCCCTCAAACCGGGCCGGATCGGCACCGCGGTCGTCCAGTTGCTCATCGACGCCATCGAGGGGGTTGACGCGGGCCGCCCGGTGCAGCAGGTCATGCCGACCGACCTGATCGTCCGCACCTCCTCCCAGCGGCGCTCGCCGCGCACCACCGTCAGCCCGCCCCGCGGGCCCGCGGGGGGATAGGAACCGGTGCCTCCGGGGCGAGAACGGTCCACCCCGTGCGGATTTGTCCGCACCGGATGAAATCGCTATCAGCAGGTGTGTCACGCCACGACATCGTCATTCCTATGATGGGCGGATGGTGGCGCGACGGTGGAGGGGTCGATGACTCAGGGGGCAGGTCAGGGACCCATGCCCGGTACCTCGTACGGCTGGTCTCAGGACCCCGCGGAGGTGGTGGCGCACGGTGCGCCCATGACGCCGTCGGCGCACCCCGCCGATGCCGTCGGGGCCCCACCCGGCTACCCGGCCGGGCACGAACCGACCATGATCGACGAGCGGATGATGCCGCCGGAGTACACGCCCACGCAGCACGACCTCCCGGTGGTCACCGCGACCGACCCCCAGGCGCTGGGCCCGCTCTACGTCGTCGGCGACGTCCACGGCTACCTGGACCGGCTGCGCGAGGCCCTGTACGCGACCGGGCTGATCGACTCCGAGGGCCACTGGGCGGCCGGCAACGCCCGCCTGTGGTTCCTCGGCGACTTCACCGACCGCGGCCCCGACGGCATCGGCGTGATCGAGCTCGTCATGCAGCTGTCCGCGGAGGCCGCCGCGGCCGGCGGCTACACCAGGGCCCTCATGGGCAACCACGAACTGCTGCTGCTCGGTGCCCACCGCTTCGGCGACACCCCGGTGAACTCCGCCGCCGGCACCGCCTCCTTCCTCGCCGCCTGGCGCCTCAACGGCGGCCAGACCACCGACATGGAGCGGCTGCAGGACCACCACGTCGCCTGGATGTCCCGGCTGGACGCGGCCGCCCTCACCGACGGCCACCTGCTGCTGCACTCCGACACCACCGCGTATCTGGAGTACGGCGGCACCATCGACGCCATGAACGACGCCGTCACCGGCATCCTGCAGCGCGGCGACGCCGACGAGTGCTGGGAGCTGTTCCGCAAGTTCACCCGGCGCTTCGCCTTCCGCGGCGAGTCGGGACCGGAGGCCGCCCGCGAACTGCTCGACACCTACGGCGGCCACCGCGTCGTGCACGGCCACAGCCCCATCCCGTACCTGCTCGGCGAGCCCGGCGGGGAGCTCGGCGCCGAGCAGCCGGACCGGTCCGCCGTCATCGAGGGACCGCACGTGTACGCGGACGACCTGGCGGTGGCCATGGACGGCGGAGTGACCATGGACGGCAAACTCCTGGTCGCACAGCTGCCGTTGTAGTCCCCGAAACCCCCATTTTCCGGAAACACTCTGTCACCGCGTCACCTCCGCGCTCTACCATCGGGATATCCGTAGGCAGCTTCTCCTCCGCTTCCGCCCAGCCGGACCGGACCTCAGTCCTTCGTGAACTCCGGGCGGCACCGGAGACGGAGCATCGGGGGATGCACATGAACAGCGCTCCACACCTGCTGACCGAGGACCGCCCGGAGTTCGAGCGCGCCCTCGACACGGCTCTGCACTCGGAGGGCACGCGGGCCGCCCTCGCCGACCCGCGCAGCCGCCTCAACGCCGAGCAGTTGCGCACCCTGGCGCTCAACGCGGCCGGGCCCATCTCCGCCTGCGCCGCGCCCGAGTACGAGCAGTTCGTCAAGGTCCGCGAGGCCCTCGCGGAGCAACGCCGCGAGGCACGCACCGCGGCCGTGCCGGGCATCGGCTACGCGGCCGCGGCGGCCCCGGTCGCCGCCGACGGCTCGGGGGCAGGGCTGTTCGCCGTCGTCGCCGTGCTCACGCCGATCCTGGCGGGCACGGCCGCCGTCATCTTCCTCGTGCTCGGGTACGCCCTGCGCTTCGGGCACCCCGAACCGGCGATCGCCCAGCCGCTGCGGCAGGCCGGCTGGCTCTTCGCGGCCGTCGCCGCCTGCGGCGTCGTCATCGGCATGGTCGGACTGCTGCTCACCGCGCTGCGCAACGGCTCGACCGCCCTCCACGACCCTCCCGACGACGAGTCACGTGACGTCGCGCTCGCCCGCGAGCTGTGGCGCCGGGCCCTGGTGGAGCGGGGGCTGCAGCCCTTCCTCGACGACGCCCTCGCCAAGGCCGCCGGCGCCGCCCCGACCGCCCCCACCGCGAGCCCCGGCGGCGGCACCTCCCGGATGCCACGCCTCGGCTACTCCCGCCCCGACTTCTCCAGCCCCGGCCCCGAGTCGTCCCCCGAACCCGGGGACCGCTTCACGAGCCCCGACTTCACCAGCCCCGACTTCTCCAGCCCCGACTTCGGCGGCCCGGACCACACCCCGGACTGACGGGACTTCGACTTCGACGACGACGCGGGACCGCACCGCCGGCAGCCCGTGCGGACGGGCTGCCGGCGGATACCGGGTCAGTCGGCGACCGGGAGGTAGACGCGGTTGCCCGAGGCGGCGAACTCGCGGGACTTCTCCGCCATGCCGGCCTCGATCTCCTCGGGCGTACCGCCGTGTTGGCGGCGGATGTCCTGGGAGATCTTCATCGAGCAGAACTTCGGCCCGCACATGGAGCAGAAGTGCGCGGTCTTGGCCGGCTCCGCCGGCAGCGTCTCGTCGTGGAAGGCCCGCGCCGTGTCCGGGTCGAGGGCCAGGTTGAACTGGTCCTCCCAGCGGAACTCGAAGCGGGCGTCGGACAGGGCGTCGTCCCACTCCTGGGCGCCGGGGTGGCCCTTGGCGAGGTCGGCGGCGTGGGCGGCGATCTTGTAGGTGATGACGCCGGTCTTGACGTCGTCGCGGTCGGGCAGGCCCAGGTGCTCCTTGGGGGTGACGTAGCAGAGCATGGCCGTGCCCCACCAGGCGATCATCGCGGCGCCGATGCCGGAGGTGATGTGGTCGTAGGCGGGCGCGATGTCGGTGGTGAGCGGGCCGAGGGTGTAGAACGGCGCCTCCTCGCAGATCTCCTGCTGGAGGTCGATGTTCTCCTTGATCTTGTGCATGGGGACGTGCCCCGGCCCCTCGATCATCGTCTGCACGCCGTGCCGCTTGGCGACGCTGTTGAGTTCGCCGAGCGTGCGCAGCTCCGCGAACTGGGCCTCGTCGTTGGCGTCCGCGATGGAGCCGGGACGCAGGCCGTCGCCCAGGGAGTAGGTGACGTCGTAGGCGGCGAGGATCTCGCAGAGCTCCTCGAAGTTCTCGTAGAGGAAGCTCTCCCGGTGGTGCGCCAGGCACCAGGCCGCCATGATCGACCCGCCGCGGGAGACGATGCCCGTCTTGCGGCGCGCGGTCAGCGGGACGTACCGCAGCAGCACGCCGGCGTGGACGGTCATGTAGTCGACGCCCTGCTCGGCCTGCTCGATGACGGTGTCCTTGTAGATCTCCCAGGTCAGTTCCTCGGCCTTGCCGTCGACCTTCTCCAGGGCCTGGTAGAGGGGGACCGTGCCGATGGGGACGGGGGAGTTGCGCAGCACCCACTCGCGTGTGGTGTGGATGTTGCGGCCGGTGGAGAGGTCCATGACCGTGTCGGCGCCCCAGCGGGTGGCCCAGGTCATCTTGTCCACCTCCTCCTCGATGGAGGAGGTGACGGCAGAGTTGCCGATGTTGGCGTTGACCTTCACCAGGAACCGCTTGCCGATGACCATCGGCTCGATCTCCGGGTGGTTGACGTTCGCCGGCAGGACGGCGCGTCCCGCCGCGATCTCCTCGCGGACGACCTCGGGGGAGACGCCCTCGCGGAGCGCGACGTACTCCATCTCCGGCGTGACCTCGCCCCGCCGCGCGTACGCCAGCTGGGTCGCCGGCTGTCCCGGCCGGCCGCGCCGGGGGAGGCGAGGACGGCCGGGGAAGACGGCGTCCAGGTTGCGCAGGCCGCCACGCGGTGAGGTGTGCTTGAGGCCGTCGTCCTCGGGGCGGACGGGGCGGCCGGGGTACTCCTCGGTGTCGCCGCGGGCGACGATCCAGTTCTCCCGCAGCGGCGGGAGGCCGCGGCGGACGTCGGTGGTGACGTTCGGGTCGGTGTACGGGCCGGAGGTGTCGTACAGCGTCACGTCCCGGCCGTTGGTGAGGTGGACCCGGCGGACGGGGACCGCGATGTCCGGGCGGGACCCGGTCACGTACCCCTTGTGCCAGCCGATTTCGCGCGCGCGTGCATCCTGCATGGTCATGAGACCCACTCCCTACGCCGGCATTACCCGGTAACAGGTTCAGCGGTCGGCGCAGCTGGTGGCCCCTCGGCCGGTCAGCGCCCTCTCAGCCCGGTGCTCCGAGCTCCCGCGTTCGCAAAGGTGCCTCAACGCTAGCGGGTCCTCACTGACGCACACCAGGGGGTGTTGCGATGATCGGGCGGTGGACTCCACTCACCCGCACGCGCACGGCCATGGTCACGGACACGGTCACGGCCCGGTGCCGCCGGTCTCCCGGCACCTGCGCAAGGTCATCGCCGCCGTCCTCGTCCCCTTCGTCGCGGCCGTGGTGGCCGGCCTGGTGGTGCTGTGGCCGGGCGGTGTGCCGGAGCACGACCGCACCGGCGTCGGCTTCGACCAGCAGACGCAGTCCGGACGGGTGGTGAAGGTCGAGGACGTCAAGTGCTCGGAGGTCAACGCCGAACCGGGCGCCGGCGCCGCTCCCTCCCCCGGGCCCTCGGCGGCGCCGTCCGGCCCGGCGATCTGCCAGCGGGCGACCATCGAGGTCACCTCGGGCAAGGACGCGGGCCGCACCTTCACCGAGATCGTGCAGCCGACTCAGACCCGGCACTACACGAAGGACCAGAAGGTGCTGCTGGCGTACGCACCCCAGGCGCCGCGCGAACTGCAGTACTCGGTGACCGACCTCGACCGGGCGTTCCCCCTGTGGCTGCTGGCCGGGATCTTCGCCGCGGTGGTGGTCGTGGTCGGGCGGCTGCGCGGGATCCTGGCGCTGGCCGCGCTGGTCATCAGCTTCGCCGTGCTGACGCTGTTCATCCTCCCGGCGATCCTGCACGGCAGTAATCCGCTCCTGGTGGCGGTGGTCGGCGGCAGCGCCATCATGCTGATCGCGCTCTACATGTGCCACGGCCTGAACGCCCGTACCTCGGTGGCGGTCCTGGGCACCTTGTGCTCGCTGCTGCTGATCGGCGTCCTGGGCTCGGTCTTCATCGACTGGGCGCTGCTCAGCGGCAACACCTCGGACGAGACGGGGCTGATCCACTCCCTCTACCCGGACATCGAGATCCGCGGTCTGCTGCTGGCCGGCATCATCATCGGTTCGCTGGGCGTCCTGGACGACGTGACGGTCACCCAGACCTCGGCCGTGTGGGAGCTGCGGGAGGCGAACCCGTCCGCCGGCCCGCGGCAGTTGTACTCGGCGGCGATGCGCATCGGCCGCGACCACATCGCCTCGGTCGTCAACACCCTGGTGCTTGCGTACGCGGGTGCGGCGCTGCCGCTGCTGCTGCTCTTCTCCATCGCGGAGCGCGGGGTGCTGGCGGTGGCGGGCAGCGAGCTGGTCGCCGAGGAGATCGTGCGCACCCTGGTGGGCAGCATCGGCCTGGTGGTGGCGGTGCCGTTGACGACGGCACTGGCCGCGCTGGTGGTGTCGGCGGACCGCGGCAGCAGCGACACTGTTCCCACGGGCACCGGTCGCGGGCACCGGCGCCGCGCCAAGTGAGCTTGGAGGGGCGGGGGACGTGGTCGGACTGCAGGGCCGGGTGACCGGGACGGTCGGGCCGGGGCTGGTCGGCGAGGTGATCGTGCACGTGCGGGGCGGTGCGGAGGCGTTCCTGGCGTACCCGGCGACCGCCGGGGAGCGCATCGAGAAAGGCACGGTCGTGGTGGTGGTGGAGCACCTGCCGCCGCGCACCGTGTACGTGGCGCCCGCGTACGGCTGAGCGGATCGCTCCGCTCCGCGTCAAGAAAGCGACAAGGATCCGCCAGGACCTACCGGACCGTCACCCACAGGCGCACACTCCCGTACGCGGCCCCGATCGGGGCCATTCGTAAGGGGGCGTATGCCGATGCTCATCGGCGTTGCGGCGGGCGGGGCGCTCGTCGCGGTCATCATCCTGATCGGCCTGTTCCGGCTCATGTGGCGGGTCGCCGAGCCCAACGAGGCACTGGTCATCTCGGGTTCCAAGCACCGTACGGACGGTGTGGGGGAGGGCATGGGGTTCCGCATCGTCACGGGGCGGGGGACCCTGGTCCTGCCCGGCGTGCAGGCGGTGCGCAGGCTCTCGCTCGACCTCAACGAGGCCGAGCTGAACGTGGACTGCGTCACCCAGCAGGGCATCCCGCTGAAGGTGCACGGCGTGGTCATCTTCAAGGTCGGCGACGACATGGTCTCCATCGCCAACGCGGCACGACGCTTCCTGGACCAGCAGAAGTTCATGCCCGAGCGGGTGCACAACGTCTTCGCCGGTCATCTGCGCTCCATCGTGGGCGGGCTGACGGTGGAGCAGATGATCCGGGACCGGGAGCGGCTCACCGCCGAGACCCGGGCCGCCTCGGGCTCGGAGATGGAGAAGCTCGGTCTGATCATCGACTCGCTGCAGATCCACGAGATCGTCGACCCGACCGGTTACATCAACAACCTGGCCGCTCCGCACGCCGCGGCCGTCCAGCGTGACGCGCGCATCGCGCAGGCGGAGGCGGACCGGCTGGCCACCGAGGCCGAGCAGCAGGCCGCGGCCCGCATGGCGGAGGCGACCCGGGACAGCCAGATCCTGCAGGCCGGTTACATGGCCGAGCGGGACAAGGCCACCGCGTCCTCCCGGCAGGCGGGCCCGCTCGCGGAGGCGGCGGCCCGGCAGGAGGTCGTCGTCCAGGAGACCCGGGTCGCCGAACTGGAGGCGCAGCGGCGCGAACAGCAGCTGCAGGCGGACGTCCGCAAGCCGGCGGACGCCTCCGCGTACGAGAAGCGGACGCTGGCCGAGGCCGAGCGCGACGCGCGCATCTCGGCGGCCGAGGCGAAGGCCCGCGAGACGGAACTGGCCGCCATCGCCGAGGCGAACCGCGTCAAGACGGCCGCGGCGGCCCAGGCGGAGCAGACCAGGATCGGCGGTGAGGCGGCCGCAGCGGCCACCCGGGCCACAGGTGAGGCCGAGGCCGCCGCGACCCAGGCACGGGGTCTGGCGGAGGCCGAGGCCGCGAAGGCCAAGGGCCTGGCCGAGGCCGAGTCGATCAAGGCGCGGGCCGCGGCCCTGGCGGAGAACCAGGAGGCGGTCGTCGCCCAGCAGCTGGCCGAGAACTGGCCGGAGATCGTCCGGGCGGGCGCCGAGGCCTTCGGCAACGTGGACCACATGGTGCTGCTGAACGGCGCCGACGGGATGTCGGAGATGTTCGCCAAGGCGCTGACCATGGGTGGTACGGGCCTGGGCCTGGCCCGTCAGCTGCTCGCCCAGATGAACGGCGCGACCGGCGCCGGCGGCGACGCCTCACCGAACGGTGCGGCGCCGCAGGGCCCGGAGCGCGTGCGGCTCCAGGACTGAGCGGCGCACCTCCCGTGGGGCCCGGTGACCGGGCCCCACGGGGTCACCACTTGTCGCGGGAGTCGGACGAGGACGAGGTGAACTTCTTGACCACGTACACCAGACCGCCGACCAGTGCCACGAAGACCAGCACCTTGAACAGCAGCCAGAACAGGAACCCGATCGCGCTGGCGATCATGCCGCCGAAGACCACGATCGCGATCACCGGCACCGCGACCCACTTGACCCACCAGGGCAGGCCCTCGAAGAGCTTCACCGTTTCCTCCTCCTTGTCGTCCTTCCGCTCCCAGGCTAGGGCCGCGGCGGCCCCCTGCGGAGGCCTCGCGGTCCCCATCCGTCCCTGACCCTCCCCCTACGGGAACCCGGGGGCGAAGGCCCTCACGCCTCGGGGGGCGAGAAGACCACCATGACGTTCAGGTCCTCGGTGACGTGGTGGAAGCGGTGCGGCGTCCCGGCCGGGACGTAGACCACGCTGCCGCGCGCGACGTGCGTCGTCTCCTCCCCCACGGTGATCAGCGCCCGGCCGCTCACGACCAGGTAGATCTCGTCCTGCGCGTGCGGTTTCTGCGGGTCGAGCTCCCCGGCCCGCAGGGCGTAGAGCCCGGCGGACATGTTCCGCTCGCGCAGGAAGCCGAGGTACGCGCCCTCGTTGGCGGCCCGCTCGGCCTCCAGGTCGTCCAGCCGGAACACCTTCACGTACCCGCTCCCTCTCGCCCCTGTGCCTGTGGGATCACTTCTGCGACGATCTCAGCCATGATGAACTTCGTCGTCAAGACGCTCGCGAACGCCGGGGCCCTGCTGGTGGCCATCTGGCTCGTGGGCAACATCACGCTCACCGGTGACGACACCGCGCACAAGGCCCTCACCCTCATCCTCGTCGCCCTGGTCTTCGGCGTGGTGAACTGGCTGGTGAAGCCGCTGGTGAAACTGCTCTCGCTGCCCCTGCTCGTGCTCACCCTCGGGTTGTTCACGCTGATCGTCAACGCCCTGATGCTGCTGCTCACCTCCTGGATCTCCGGCGAGCTCGACCTGGACTTCCACGTCGAGGGCTTCTGGGCGGCGTTCCTCGGCGGTCTGATCATCAGCATCGTCTCCTGGGCCCTGAACATGGTCCTGCCGGACGAGGACTGACCCCGGGGCTGCATCATGGAGCCCATGAGCGCTCCGTCCTCCCGCACCCCGCTGCGGGTGTGCTTCGTGTGCACCGGCAACATCTGCCGTTCGCCGATGGCCGAGTCCGTCTTCCGCGCCCGTGTCGAGGAGGCCGGACTCGGCGCCCTGGTCGTCGCGGACAGCGCGGGGACCGGCTCCTGGCACGAGGGCGACGGCGCCGACCACCGCACCGTGGCCGTGCTCCGCGCGGCCGGGTACGGGCACGAGCACATCGCGCGCCAGTTCCAGCCCGAGTGGTTCGCCGGGCTCGACCTGGTGATCGCCCTCGACTCCGGCCACCTGCGGGACCTGCGCCGGCTGGCGCCGACCGCGGAGGACGCCGCCAAGGTGCGGCTGCTGCGCTCCTACGACCCCGGCGCGGACGCCGGGGCGGACGGGCGTGGCCTGGACGTGCCCGACCCCTACTACGGGGACATCGGCGGCTTCGAGGAGTGCCTGGAGATGTGCGAGGCCGCCGCCGACGGCCTGCTGGAGGCCGTACGCGACGCCCTCGGCGAGCCCGCGCCCACGCCGTGACCCGTCCGGCCGGACCCGCGGACCGGGTCGCCGCCCTGCTGGGCGAGCCGGTGACCGAGCTCGGCCCGGTGGGCGGCGGCTCCATCTGCCGGGCGGTACGGCTGCGGCGCCGCTCGGGCGGCACGGTCTTCGCCAAGTCCCTCGCGGACGCGCCGCCGGGCTTCTTCGCCGCCGAGGCCGCGGGCCTGCGGCTGCTGGGCGGGACCGGCACGGTCGCCGTACCGGAGGTGCTCGCCGCCGACCACCGCACGCTCGTCCTGGAGTGGGTCGAGCCCGGCCCCGCCACCCCGGCCGCCGCCGAGCGCCTGGGCCGTGAACTCGCCGCCCTCCACCGGGTCCCCGCCCCGGGGTACGGGACGGCGCACCCCGCCTACATCGGTTCGCTCCCCCTGCCGTCGTCCGGCTCCGGGCAGGCGCCCGGCTCCCCCGGGGACTGGCCCTCCTTCCACGCCGGCCGGCGGCTGCTGCCCTTCCTGCGGCAGGCCGCCGACGACGGGGCCGTGACACCGGCCGACGTCCGCGCGGTCGAGCGGGTCTGCGAGCTGCTGCCGCGGATCGGCGGCCCCCCGCAACCGCCCGCGGTGATCCACGGCGACCTGTGGTCCGGCAACGTCCTGTACGCCGCCGACGGCCGCGCCCGCGTCGTCGACCCGGCGGCGCAGGGCGGGCACCCCGAGGCCGACCTGGCGATGCTGGAGCTGTTCGGCTGCCCGCACCTGGAGCGGGTGCTCGCCGCGTACGAGGAGGTCCGGCCGGTGCCCGGCCGCCGGGAACGGGTGCCGCTGCACCAGTTGCACCCCTTGCTGGTGCACGCCGTCCTGTTCGGGGCGGGCTACGGGGCCGCCGCGGGCCGGGCCGCCCGTGAGGCCCTCGCGTCCGCCTAGCGGACGGCCGTGTTCGTTGGCCCGTACACCGGTATCTTCCGCCTGTACGTTCGCGAAGACGGGGAGAGCGAGGAGAGGGCGATGACGGAGTACGAGAGCAGACCCGGGGACAGCACCCGCAGCGTGCACGCGGGCCGCCCGCCGGCCCGGCCGCACGAGCCGGCCCTGCCCGGCCCGGTGTTCGCCGCGCACTTCCACCTGCCGGGCGACGTCACCGGCCCGTACACCTACGGCCGTGACGAGAACCCCACCTGGACCCGGCTGGAGGAGGCGATCTCCGCCCTGGAGTCCCCGGACGTCCCCGCGCAGACGCTGGCCTTCGCCTCGGGCATGGGCGCCATCTCCTCCGTGCTGTTCTCGCAGGTGCGTTCCGGCGACACCGTGGTGCTGCCCTCCGACTGCTACCAGGCGACCCGCACCCTCCAGGGCCGCCTGGAGGACTACGGGGTCTCGGTGCGCCTGGCGCCCACCGCAGGCGACGCCCAGCTGAAGGTGCTGGAGGGCGCCCGGCTGCTGTGGATCGAGACGCCGTCCAACCCGGGCCTCGACGTGTGCGACATCCGCAGGCTGGCCGACGCCGCGCACGCCGCGGGCGCGCTCGTGGCGGTCGACAACACCCTCGCCACCCCGCTCGGCCAGCGTCCGCTCGACCTGGGCGCGGACTTCTCGGTGGCGAGCGGCACCAAGGCGCTGTCGGGCCACGGCGACCTGCTGCTGGGCTACGTGACCACCCGTCGGCCCGAGCTCGCCGCCGGGGTGCGGATGTGGCGCAAGACGGTCGGCGCGATCCCCGGTCCCATGGAGGCCTGGCTGGCCCACCGTTCGCTGTCCACGCTCGCGCTGCGGGTGGACAAGCAGGCCGCCAACGCCCTGGAGCTCGCCGCCGCGCTGCGCCGGCGCCCCGAGGTGACCGACGTCCGTCACCCGGGTCTGGTGGACGACCCGGCGCACGCCGTCGCGACCGCGCAGATGACCCGGTTCGGCAGCGTCGTGTCCTTCACGCTGCCCGACAAGGAGCACGCCGAGCGCTTCCTGTCCGAGCTGCTGCTGACGACCGAGGCCACCAGCTTCGGGAGCGTGACCAGCACCGCAGAACGCAGGGCGCGCTGGGGCGGCGACGCGGTCCCCGAGGGCTTCGTCCGCTTCTCGGTCGGGGTGGAGGACGCGGCCGACATCCTGCGGGACGTGACGCAGGCCCTGGACGCCGCCGCGCGCTGACCCCGCCCGTTCATCTCAAACAGATATATCTACGTAGAGGGACCTACGCAGAATGGGTGGCCCGAGCCTCCCCCCTCGTGGCTCGGACCACCCTGGCTTTACGCGCGGAGATCCGCTCGAACAAGGCTAGTTGACTCTGCGTCAGTGTCCAATCACAGTTGCGATACAGACCTATCGATATATTTATATGTTGGGGTCGTACCGGTGGCCGGGAGGGAGCGGTTCCATGGATCTGGCTCTGCTGCGCACGTTCGTCACCGTGCACCGGGCCGGCTCCTTCACCAGGGCCGCCCAGCTGCTGGGACTGTCGCAGCCCGCCGTCACCAGCCAGATCCGCAGCCTGGAGCGGCAGGTGGGCCGCCCTCTGTTCCTGCGCCTGCCGCGCGGCGTCGCCCCGACCCCCGTCGGGGACGACCTGGCCCACCGGGTGGCCCCGCACCTCGACGCCCTCCTGGAGATAACCGAGGCGGACCTCGACGAGGAGTCGGGCAACCGCACCCTGCACCTCGCCGGGCCGCCCACCTTCACCTCCCTGCGCGCCCTCCCCGCCCTCGCCCCGCTGGTCGCCGAGGGCCTGCAGTTGCGGATCGCGCTGGCCGGCGAGGACGAGGCCCTGGCCGGCCTGGCCGCGGGCCACCACGACCTGTCCATCGGCACCCTCCGGCCGCGCGACCGGCTGCTGACCGCCAGCGCCCTGTGGGACGAGGAGCAGATACTCGTGGCCGCGCCCGTCTGGCAGGAGCGGATCGGCGGCCCGCTCGCGGTGCGCACCCACGGGGCACAGGTCCTCGACGACATCCCCGTGATCTCCTACGACGAGGGCATGCCGTTGATCGACCACTACTGGTCGGCGGTCTTCGACACCACCCCTGCCATCGTCCCCGCCGTGGTCGTGCCCGACCTGAGGGCGGTCCTGGAGTGCGTGGTCGCCGGGGTCGGCATGGCCGTCCTGCCGCGCTACCTGTGCTGTGAGGCCATCACGGCGGGCGCCGCCAAGGCGCTCCTGGAGCCGCCGGTGCCACCCCTGCGCACGTACTTCGTCTCGGTGCGCGCCGGGACGCTCGCGCTGCCGCACATCGCGCGGGTGCACGAGCAGCTGATGCGCTCCTCCGCGGCCTGGTGACCGCGCGCCCGGCGTACGGCGGGTGACCTCCGCGAGAACGCGGCGTTCCGATTCGCCGTCCCGGAAGCGTTTGCCGCCTCCCGCGCCGCGGCAGATCTCAGGCATGCCCCCGGACATCGAAGCACCTGCCAGGGGCGGTGCACCGACCGCCCCGGCCACCCGGCCGGTGGTCAAGCGCACCGCCCGTGCCATCCTGCTCGACGGCGACTCCCTCGTGCTCATCAAGCGCACCAAGCCCGGGCTCCACCCGTACTGGGTCACCCCCGGCGGCGGGGTCGAGGCCGAGGACGCCACCATCGTCGAGGCGCTCCACAGAGAGCTGGACGAGGAGCTCGGCGCCAAGGTCACCGACGTCGTTCCGGCCTTCGTCGACACCGTCGAGCACATCGGCGAGGACGGCTCGCACGGCGTGAAGGTGCAGCACTTCTTCGTGTGCCGGCTGGCCTCCATGGACCCCTCGCGGCGGCACGGCCCCGAGGTGGACGAGCCCTCGGGGACGTACGACGTGGTCCGCGTGCCCTTCAGCCGGGTCGGGCTCGCCTCCGTGGAGATCGTTCCGCTGACCCTGCGGCACTACCTGGACGGCAACATCGAAGGCGTGCTGGGACTGCTCTCGGCCGACCTCGGCTGACCTCGGGGCGGCCCGGCCGGCCCCGGGCCGACCGGGGCGGCCTCAGACGCCGAACCAACCCGGGCCCGCGCCGCCGGGCCGCTCGGTGCGGGAGTGCGCGGCGTCGGCGGCCGCCCGGAAGTAGTCGCCGCCCTTGCGCCGCACGTCGTCGGTGCCCCAGGCCCGGCCGCCCTGCAGGGGCACCTTCGCCATCCGCGGGATGTGCTTCGAGCAGTGGACGTACGCCTCCACGACGCTCACCCGTACCCACAGCTGAGGCCTGCGGCCGGGCACCGCGTCCACCGGGAGCCAGGGGTGCAGGGCGCGCATCGCGCCGTCCGGGACCACCCGCGCGCGGCCGTTGACGTGCAGTCCGATCCGGTCCCGGGTGAAGTCGAGCATCAGGATGCCCACGTGCGGGTTCTCGCGCAGGTTGCCCAGCGAGGCCATCACGCCGTTCCCCCGGTACTCGGGGTAGACCAGGGTCCGCTCGTCCAGCACGGTCAGGAAGCCGGGCGGGCCGGCCCTGAAGGTGCTGTCGCACTCCCCCCGGGCGTCCGCCGTGGACAGGAAGAACATCTCCTGCCGCTCGGTGAACTCCCGCATCAGCGGGTTGAGGTGGTCCAGCACCTGTTCGGTGTAGAAGCGGTCCGCGCGGTCGGCCGTGCCCATCTCCTCCTGGACGCGGTGCTCTCCCGCACTTCCGGGACGTTCCTGCGGCAACGTTTCTCCTCGTGGGGGGTGGTGGGGGCCCCGGGGGGCG
>NZ_JARAVO010000116.1:0-27706 GCF_033792805.1 Streptomyces sp. PA03-1a | reverse complement strand
AAAGGGGCCTGGGGGGTGGGGAGCATGGGGGCGGCGGAGGCGGCGGTCCGTGGACGGCCGCATGGGAGTTGCTGCTGCCGACGGCCGCCGCGCCCGCCCGGCGACGCGGCCGGGTGCTCCAGGCGGCGCTGCGCGAGGCCGTCCGCACGGGGCGGCTCGCCGCGGGCACGCCGCTGCCGTCGAGCCGTGAACTGGCCGCGGATCTGGGGGTGTCACGGGGGCTGGTCACGGACGCGTACGCGCAGCTCACGGCAGAGGGGTACCTGCTGAGCCGGCAGGGTGCGGGAACGTGGGTGGCCGGCGCCGTGGCGCGGCCCGTCGCCACGGTGCCGGACGGGGCCGCCGTGGACGAGCGGGGCGGTCCGGCGGACTTCCGTCCCGGAGTGCCGGACCTGGCGCTGTTCCCCCGGGCGGCATGGGCGGCGGCGCACCGGCGGGTGCTCGGGCGGCTGCCGGACCTGGCGCTGGGCTATCCCGATCCGCGCGGGCTGCCGGAACTGCGCGGCGCGCTCGCCGACCTGCTGGCCCGCCGGCGCGGGGTGGCGGCAGGACCGGGGCGGCTCGTGGTGTGCTCAGGTGTCTCGCAGGCGCTGACCCTGCTGGGGCTGGTGCTCGCCGGGCGCGGTGTGCGGTCGGTGGCGGTGGAGGACCCGGGCAGCCCGGAGCAGGCGGCGCTGTTCGCGGCCGTGGGCCTGACGGCGGTGCCGGTCCCGGTGGACGCGGACGGGCTCGACCCGGTGGCGCTCGCGGCGTCCGGCGTCCGGGCGGCGGTGGTGACGCCGTCCCACCAGTTCCCCACGGGGACGGCCTGTCCGCCGCGGCGGCGGGCCGCACTGCTGGAGTGGGCGCGGCGCGTGGACGGCCTGCTGGTCGAGGACGACTACGACGGCGACTTCCGTTACGACCGGGCCCCGGTCGGCGCGCTGCAGGGGCTGGCCCCCGACCGTGTGGCCTACGCCGGGTCGGTCAGCAAGACGCTGGCACCGGGCCTGCGGCTGGGCTGGCTGGTGGCGCCGCCGGACGTCGCGGAGGAGGCGGCCGCGCGGAAGCGGACGATGGACCTGGGCAATCCGGTGACGGAGCAGGCGGTGCTCGCCGAGTTCGTCCGCTCCGGTCGGTACGACCGTCATCTGCGGCGCTGCCAGCGGCGGTACCGGGAGCGCCGGAACGTCCTCGTGCGGGCGTTGGAGCGGCACTTCCCCGGCGCGGAGGTGTCGGGGATCGCGGCCGGCCTGCACGTCGTGGCCACGCTGCCCGAACGCCACGGCCCCGAGCCGGCGTTCCTGGCGCGGGCGGCACGGGCCGGGGTGACGCTGCGGCCGCTGTCGTCGTACACCGCCGGGACCGGCGCGGGGCAGGCGGAGGAGGACGGCCTGGTACGGCTCGTGCTCGGCTACGCGCACCTGTCGACGGGCGACATCGAGACCTGTGTGCGTGTGCTCCGCGCGAGCGTTTGATCTCGATTCGGCAACAGCAGGTTTGAGCGGGGAATACCCCCTTATCGCCGAGCCTCGTTGCTTGATACACATGGTTCCGCGCGTTCCTGTCCGTCGATGGGCGCACTCCCCCCACCTGCTCGCCGTGCCTTCGGCCGTCCCTCACCCAGGAACGCCCATGTCTTCGCGGACCGCGCCCTCGCGCGCCCTGCTGCCGCTCGTCGCGCTCTTCTGCGCCGGCTACCTCGCGCCGTACCTCATGCCGACCGTCGTCGGCCGTCTCACCACCGGTCTCGCCCTGAGCGGTTCCCAGGCCGGGGCGGTCGGCAGCACGCTGCTGCTCGGCTCGGCCTGCGCCGGGTTCACGCTGGCCTCGCGGGTCGACCGGATCGGCCGGGCGCGGCTGGCCCGGTACGGCCTGCTGCTGATCGCGAGCGGCTTCACGACGGCCGCGGCCACCGGCCACGTGCCCCTGGTGGTCCTCGGCTGCGTCGCCGGCGGCTTCGGGTCCGGTACGTCGACCGCGGTGGCCGCCGTCGGCATCGCCGGTGAACGGGAGCCCCACCGGGTCACGGTGCTCGCGCTGCTGACCACCTCGGCGACGGCCGGGGCGCTGTACCTCGTCCTGCCGCGGCTCGGCGGGGGCCACGCCCTGCCGTTCGCGGCCATCGCCGCGACCGCCCTGCTCGTCCTCCCGCTGACCCGGCGGCTGCCCGCGCGGCCGTGCCCGCGGACCACGGCCGTGGCGCGGCACACCGGGCTGCCGCTGCCGCACCCGGGCGCCGGGAGCGTGCTCGCGGCGTCGATGCTGTGCTGGTCACTGGCCCAGAACGCGCTGTGGGGGGTGAGCGGACGCATCGGGCTGGACCGCGTGGGCCTGTCGGAGGCCGCGGTGGGCATGGTGTTCGCGGTCGCCCTCGGGGGCGGGCTGCTCGGCGTCGTGGCCGCGGGGGCCCTCGGGACCCGCATCGGGCGCGCGGTGCCCGTCGGCCTGGGCACGGTCGTGATCGCCGTGTGCGTGGCGGCCAGCGCCTCGGCCCGCGGCGCGGTCGCCTTCGCGGTCGGCGAGGTGCTGTGGAACACCGTCCACCCGGTGGTGCTCTCGTACCTGATCGGCCTGGCCGCCGCGCTCGACCCGCGCGGCCGCTGGGCGGTGTACGCCGGTTCCGCGTCCTCGCTCGGGGTGGCCTGCGGACCGCTGACCGGCGCACTGCTCGGCGCCCGGCTGGGCTTCCCGGTGATGGGCGCCGTCCTGGGCTGCCTGCTGCTCCTCGCCGCCGTACCGCTCACCGCGGTGGGCCGGGGCGCCGGTTCCGGGACCTGGGGCCGGGGCGCCGTGGCGGCCGGCCGTCGCGCCGCCGCCGCGGTCGTGGCCCGCTCGGACGTGGCCCGCTCGGACGTGAGCCGGGCGGCCTGAGGGGAAATCGGGATGCCGGGGCGGTGGCGCGTCTGGCAGGGTGCCACCTCGTGAACGACGACATCGGCACCCTCCGCATCACCCCGCTCGCCGAGCGCCCCGCCCTGGTCCCCCGGCTCTGGGAGATCACCGGGAACTGGCCGGCCTTCGTCCCCCAGGACCCGGTCGCCGGGGCCCTGTTGCACCGGGTCGCCGAGGACTTCCCGCGGTACTGCGTCGTCGCCACCGACGGCGACCGCGTCGTGGCGCGCGGGTTCGCCGTCCCCTTCGACGCCACCCGCGAGGGCCGCGAGGAGACGCCCGACCAGGGCTGGGACCGCGTCCTGATGTGGGCGTACGGCGACCTGCGCGACGGGCGTCCGGCGACGGCCGTCAGCGCGCTGGAGATCACCATCGACACCGGGTACCTGGGGCGCGGCCTGTCGCACCGCATGGTGGCCGCGCTGCGCGACACCGCACGGGACCTGGGCCACGACGCGCTGCTCGCCCCGGTCCGGCCCACGGCCAAGCACCTGCGTCCACGGCTCCCCATGACCGAGTACGTCGGCCTGCTGCGCGAGGACGGGCTCCCCGAGGACCCCTGGCTGCGGGTGCACGTCAGGGCGGGCGGCGTCGTCGTCAAGGTCGCGCCGGCCTCCATGACGGTCAGCGGGACGCTGGCCCAGTGGCGGCGCTGGACGGGGCTCCCCTTCGACCGCGACGGCGCCGTCGAGGTGCCCGGCGCCCTGGTCCCCGTGCACTGCGACACCGCGCACGACCACGCCGTGTACGTGGAGCCCAACGTGTGGGTCAGGCACGGAACGGGCGGTTAGCCCAGCGCCCGGTCCAGGTTGAAGGCGGCGCTGATCAGGGCCAGGTGCGTGAAGGCCTGCGGGAAGTTGCCGCGCAGTTCGCCGGCGCGGTCGATCTCCTCGGCGTACAGGCCGAGGTGGTTGCCGTACGTGAGCATCTTCTCGAAGGCCAGGCGCGCCTCGTCCTCGCGCCCGGCACGGGTGAGGGCCTCGACGTACCAGAAGGAGCAGATGGAGAAGGTGCCCTCGTCGCCGGGCAGGCCGTCCGGGCTCGACAGGGGGTCGTAGCGGTAGACCAGGGAGTCGGAGACGAGGTCCTTGCCGAGGGCGTCGAGCGTCGAGAGCCACTTGGGGTCGGTCGGCGAGATGAACTTGGACAGCGGCATCATCAGCACCGACGCGTCCAGCACGTCCTCGCCCTCGCTCTGGGTGAACGCGCCGCGCGCCTGCGACCAGCCGTTCCTCATGATCCGCCGGTAGATGGCGTCGCGGGCGCCGTACCAGCGCTCGCGGTTGGCGGGCAGGCCGCGGTGGTTCGCCATGCGGATGCCGCGCTCGATCGCCACCCAGCACATCACCCGCGAGTACAGGAAGTTCTTGCGGCCGCCGCGGGTCTCCCAGATGCCCTCGTCGGGCTGGTCCCAGTTGTCGCAGACCCAGTCCACGAGTTCGCAGACGGTGTCCCAGTGGCTGCTGGAGATCGGCTTGCCCCACTTGTCGTACAGGTACAGGGAGTCGATGAGCTCACCGTAGATGTCCAGCTGGAGTTGGTGGACGGCGTTGTTGCCCACCCGGACCGGTGCGGAACCCGCGTACCCCTCCAGGTGGTCCAGCTCCCGTTCGGGCAGCTCGGAGCGGCCGTCGATGCCGTACATGATCTGCAGCGGGCCGGCGGTGCAGCGGGGTCCCCCCATGCAGATGCGGTCCGACAGGAAGTTCATGAAGGCCTCGGCCTCGTCGGTGAAGCCCAGCCGGAGCAGCGCGTAGACGCAGAAGGCCGCGTCGCGGATCCAGACGTAGCGGTAGTCCCAGTTGCGCTCCCCGCCGATGCGCTCGGGCAGGCTGGTGGTGGGCGCGGCGATGATGGCGCCGGTCGGCGCGTAGGTGAGCAGCTTGAGGGTCAGCGCGGACCGGTGCACCATCTCGCGCCAGCGTCCGCGGTACCTCGACTGGGAGAGCCAGTGGCGCCAGTAGCGCACGGTCTTCTCGAACTGGTCCTCCGCCTCGGTCAGCGGGCAGCCGCGGGGGCCGACACCGTCGCCGACCTGGTCCAGGGCGAAGACGGCGGTCTCGCCCTCGGAAAGCTTGAACTCGGCCCACACGTCCCGGCCGTCGTTCTCCAGCGGCACCGAGCAGGTGAGGGCGAGGGTCTGGGCCGGGGTGGCGAAGAGCGCCTGCATCCCGTTCATGTGGACGGTGTGCGGCACGCTGCCGTACTCGAAGCGCGGCGCCACCCGCATCCGGAACGGCAGCACGCCCCGCACGCAGACCACGCGGCGGATCAGGCGGTGCCGGTCGGCCTCGTGGGAGTCGTCGACCACCGGCATGAAGTCCTGCACCTCGCCCATGCCGTCCTCGGCGAAGAACCGGGTGATCAGCACGTTGGTGTCCGGGAAGTAGAACTGCTTGGTGCGCGCGGGCACGTCCGCGGCCAGCTCGAAGCTGCCGCCCCGGTCGGCGTCGAGGATCGAGGCGAAGATGCTGGGGGCGTCGAAGCGCCCGGAGCAGTACCAGTCGATGGTGCCGTTCGTGCCGACGAGCGCGGCGCTGCGCAGGTCGCCGATGAGCCCGTGGGCGGCGATCGGCAGGTACCGGCCGTCGGCCGGTGGGAACTCGGGCCGGAGGGCTTCGGCTGTCACGGTGGCCTCCTCGCGTACCGGGAAGCGGCAAAAGCCACCATTCAGACTAACCCTCCATGGCCTGCTCCTTCTCGGTCGGGACCGTGCCGGCGGCCGGGCCTACGCCTGCCCGGCCTGTGCCTGCCCGGCCTGCGCTTCCCCGGCGTGTGCCTCTCCGCCCTCCGCCTACTCCGGTCCGGCGGACCGCTCGCCGACGTATTCGAGGACGGAGCACGCCTCGGCCCGCCGCTGCCGGGCGACCTCGTCCTCCTGGCCGCCCTCCTCGCCCTCGTACAGGGCGATCACGGCCCGGGCGCGCTCCGCGGCCGCGGTGTGCCGTCCCAGATCGGCCTCGAGCCAGGCGGCCATCAGCTGGGCCGCGCTGCGCGCGGGACCCGGTTCGAAGACGGCGACCGCACGCTCGGCGCAGGCCAGGCCCTCCTCGTACGCGGCGCGCGCCGAGCCGTCCGTGTCGCCCTCGCCGGGCTCGCCGGGGCAGGCGCGGACGACCAGTTCGCCGGTCTGCCGGTGGGTCCCCGCCAGTTCGGCGCGCAGGTGCGCCGCGGCGTCCCCGTCACCGGCCGCCGTCGCCGCTGCCAGCGCCTCCTCGGCCACCGCGACGGCCTCGGCCATCACCGAGCGGCCCACGGCGAGACCGCCCTGGCCGTCGTGGAGGGCGAGCCAGGCCCGGGCGCGCAGCGAGCGGACGAGGGGGACGGGACGCTCCAGGGCACGCCAGAGGTCACCGGCGCGGGTGTACGCCTGTGCGGCCTCGCCGGCCAGCCCGGCCCGTTCCAGGCAGTCGGCGGCGAGGTTCGCCAGGACGGCGTGGTCCTGCTGCTCCTCCCAGCCCTGAGCGATCTCCGCGGCCAGCAGGAACTGCTCGGCGGCGGCGCGCGGCTCGTCCAGGTCGCGCAGTGCGTCCCCCAGCCACCAGCGGGCCTGGACGACGCGCCCGTCGTGGTGGGCGCGCACCAGGTCGGGCAGGGCGGTCTCCAGGACGGTGGCCGCCTCGGCGGACCTGTCCTCGCGCAGCAACGCCCCGCCGAGCACGAGCCGTGCCCAGGCGCCGAGCTCCTCGGACATGTCGCCCTCGTCGGCCCAGTGGGCGCCCTCCAGGGCGTGGTCGGCGGCCTCGGCGTCGGCGCCGCGCTCGGCGAGCGCGGCGGCGAGCACGGTGTGCAGGTGGGCCCGGTGCACGGGGCCCAGGACCGCGGCGCCGTCCTCCAGCGCGGCGCGGGCGGACCGCTCCGCGCTGGTGTGGTCGTCCTTCTGGAGGGAGAGGTCGGCGAGGAGCGCCTCGGGTTCTGCGGCGTGCCACGGGGTTCCGGCCTCGTGGTGGAGGCGCGCGGCCCGCGCGAAGAGCTCGGCGGAGGTCGCGACGTCGCCGCGCGCGGCGGTGTGCCGGGCGTGCAGCGCGATCGCGTCGGCGAGCCGTCCGGCCATCCGGTCCTCGTCGCGGTGCTCCTCGGCGAAGGCGATGACCCGCAGCAGTTCCGCCTCGCCCTCGGCGCCGGGCGGCCGGACGTGGAGCCGGGCCAGCCAGGCCCCGGTGAGCTGGCGGGCGGTGGCCCGGCCGGTGCCGTGCAGCTCGCGCAGGGCATCGACGGCCGCGTCGAGCGCGGTCAGGGCCTGGCCGCTCTGTTCCGCGACGGCCACCGCGTAGGCGGCGCGGGCACGGCAGGCCGCGGCCTCGCCGGGCTTGCCGGCCGCCTCGAACAGCCCGGCGGCGGTGTCGAAGAGCGGTACGGCGGTGCCGGGGTCGGTGAAGGCGTCGATGCCGGCGTGGTCGGCGATCTCGGCGCGGGACAGGTCGTCCAGGGCGGTGCCGGTGCTGTCCGCGGCACGGCCCGCGGTGGCCCATACGGCGCCCGCGCCGGGGTGCTGGGCGGCGCTGAGCCTGCGGGCCTCGGCGAGCAGCGCGGGGACGTCCTCGGCGCCCGCGGGCACGGCGGCCGGTGCGGGCTGCGGGCGGGCGGGCGCGGTCAGGCGCTGCCGGGCCCGGACGCCCAGCGGGAGCCGCTCCACGAGGGGCTCGGCGCCGAGGCGCTCGCGCATGCGGCGGCTGACGGCGTCGTTGCCGTTGCGGGCGTCGAAGCGCGCGGCGACCGCGGCGGCCTCGCGCTCGGCGTGGGCGAGCAGCGTGCGGGCGGTCCACTCGGTGCCGGCCGGGCCGGGGACGCCGCGGTCGGCGTGGCCGAGGGCGAGCAGGCGGCGCATCAGGAGCGCGGTGACGACCAGGTGGTCCATGAGCGTGTCGGGGTCGCCGGTGTCGGTGAAGTACGCGGGGTGCTCGGCGAGGATCTCCAGGGCCCGTGCCTCGTTGCCGGTCAGGGCGCAGAACTCGACGTGGGAGGAGACGGCGCCGCGCATGCTCTCCATGGAGCGCACCAGGCGGTGGCCGCGCAGGTGGTGGGCGCGTGCCTCCTCGAGCCGGCCGAGCCGGACCAGCGGCAGCAGCGAGGACGCCAGCACGTTGTGCGGTTCGTGGGCGCAGGTGTACTGCCCCGTCAGGACCGGCTCCCAGGTGCTCAGCGCCTCGTCGTCACGGCCGCGTTCCACCTGCCAGCTGCCCTGGCCGTGGAGTTCGCAGGCGTGGCAGTCGGCCATGCCGTCGCGGTCGGCGGCGAGCCATGCGGCGTGGGCGGCCTCGGCGCGGGCGGTGTCACCGACGTGCCGGGCGATGCGGAACTCGCCCTGGCGGACGGCGCGTTCGGAGTGACCGGCGAGGCGGTAGCGGTGCTCCATCTCGCGGTGCCACTTCTCGATGGAGGCGAGCGGGACGTCGGGCTGGTCGAGCATGCCGTTGGCCACCCACTTGAAGATCCAGTGCAGGTGGTGGGTGTTCGCGCCGTCGAAGTCCCCGGGCCGCTCGTCCCACATGCGCAGCAGGCGGGCGAAGGGCACGAAGAACTTGTCCTTCTCGCTGCTGTAGGCGTAGGCGTTGGCGAGGTTGAACAGGGCCTCGAGGAGCAGCGGGGTGTCCCCGGTGGCCTCGGCCTCGGCGACGAGCCGCTCCGCGCCGGCGTTGCGGGCGCGGCCCTCGGGCTCCTCCCGGTTGTGGTGCAGGGCGCGGCGTACGGTCTCGGCCGCCGGGTCCTGGGTGCTCATCGGCCGTCCTCCTGTTCGGCGTCGGCGGGCTTGCCGGCGGGGCTGTCGGCGGTCTGCGCCGCCCACTGCAGCAGGCCGAGGAAAGCGCGGTTGAGGAGCGCGGAGTCGGCGGGGCGCAGCGGGCGCTGGGCCATCAGCAGGGCCTGGCCGTACAGCGCCTCGGCGGCGGTGCCGACGAGTTCGGGGTCGGTGAACCCGCTGATCCGCCGGACCAGCGGGTTGAGGTGGTTCAGGACGAGCCGGGCGCGCGGGGCGCCGCCGCGCAGGGAGCCGAGGATGCCCGCCCACAGCTCGTCGGCCTGCTCCTCCTCCTCGGCGCGGGCGCGTTCGTGGCGGGCGGCCCGGTCGTCCAGGTGCAGCGCGGGGACGGTGATCGGGTGGAAGGTGCGCAGCGACACGTCGCAGCCGAGCGGGTCGAGCCTGGCGCGGGCCGCGGCGAGGAAGCCGGACAGGGCGAGTTCCTCGGCAGGGTCGACGGGGTCGAGGTGCGCGGTCACGGTGTCCGCGTCGAGTTCGGCGACGGCGGTGCCGGGACGCACGGTCGGCAGCAGCTCGACCAGGTCGGCGTCGTAGGTGTAGCCGCCGTTGACGACGCCGATGCCCTGCGCGGAGGCGATCGCGGCGACCTGCCGGTACTCCTCGACGGTGCGGGTGAAGTGGACGACGGGGTGGCGGCGGGCGAACTCCTCGAGCGACAGCTGCCCGTCGGTGGTCTCGAACGGCAGCCACGGCAGCATCGTGCGGAGCATCCCGGCGTCGTGCCGGGCGAGCGACTTGACGCCGAGGTGGTGGACGGCGAGGAACTGGGCGAGCCGTTCCCGGTCGCCCGCGGCAAGTTCGGTCAGCCAGCCGCGGATGCGCTCGCCGAGGGCCTCGCGGACGGCGGCGAGCGTCTCGTCGGCGTACAGGCTCTCCCGGGACGCGGTGGGACGCAGACTGTCGGTGTCGATCACGCAGCGGACGAAGAAGGCCCACTCCGGCAGGAGTTCGTCGGCCCGGTCGGTGAGCAGCATGCCCTTGAGGTGGACGCGGTGCCCGGCGCGCTGGGCGGGGCTGACCGCGGCGGGCAGGACGTAGCCGACGCCGCGCACGCCCGCGAGGGGGACGTCGAGGTCGATGACGTCGAGCGGGGTGAAGCCGAACTGCTCGTGGCAGTGCCGGGCGAGCGCGACCCGGCGGGCCGCCTGCCCGGGGTGCGGGCGCTCCCAGACCGGCGGGCGCTCGGTGACGGGCGTGTCGCCGACCCGCACGTCGTACGGCAGCAGGGACCCGAAGTCCTTGGCGAGGGCGAGCACACGCTCCTCGGCGAGCCACTCCCCGGCGCCCGGCCGGGCGGTCAGGTGGACGGTCGTACCGGGCTCGGGGTGGTCCTGCCGCGGCAGCGTGCGGACGGTGTACGAGCCGTCGTCACGGGCGGTCCACTCGACCGGCGGGGCGTCCGGGGTACGGGCGGACCGGCTGACGACGCGGATCTCCGCTGCGACGACGAAGCAGGCGAGCAGCCCGATGCCGAACTGGCCGAGGAACTCCGAGCGGGCGCTCTCCAGCCCGTCGCGCTTGGAGCTGCGTCCGATGGTGGCGAGCAGCTCGTGCACGTCGGACTCGGTGAGGCCGACGCCGGTGTCCGTCACGCGCAGCCGGCCGCCCTCGGCGTGCAGGAGCACCCGGGCGGGGGCGTCGGGCTGTTCGGCCCGGCGGGCGGTGATCGCGTCGACGCCGTTCTGCAGCAGTTCGCGCAGGTAGACCTTGGGGCTGGAGTAGAGGTGGTGGGAGAGGAGGTCCACCAGGCCGCGCAGGTCGACCTGGAAGGCGTGCGGTGTCTGATCTGCAGTCATCGTGGGGGCGCCGGTGCGTTCCCGGGGAGGGAGGACGGGGCGCGGGTAGGGCGATCGGGTGATCGCGGCCGCCGGATTCGGGACATCGTATGGCGGCGGAGCCCGTGGTTACCAGGGGGTTTCGCCGCACGCGACTCACGTGGGGGCGCACGGAGCGGGTGGGCGCCGCCGTACGGCGCGGGGCGGTTGTTCACTGGGCGTTCGGATCGACGGCACGCGGCGCGAGTAGGAACGTGGGGCGGACGCATTCCGGCGTGCGCGGCTGCGACGTGGGAGGTCGGGATGGCGGACGGATCCGGGAGCACGGTCGGGCGGCGGTCGGTGCTGAGGGGCGGGCTGGCGGCC
The DNA here is from genome assembly GCF_033792805.1 of Streptomyces sp. PA03-1a. Classification (NCBI taxonomy): domain Bacteria; kingdom Bacillati; phylum Actinomycetota; class Actinomycetes; order Kitasatosporales; family Streptomycetaceae; genus Streptomyces; species Streptomyces sp. PA03-1a. The sequence continues at coordinate 16,933 of NZ_JARAVO010000116.1, read as the reverse complement.
TCCGGGGCGCTGCTGGTGCCCGCGGCGGCCGCGCCCGCGCTGGCCCTGTCGGGGAGGCCGGCGGCGACGTCGGGGGTGCAGACCGGCGACGTCACCGCGTCGGGCGGCCTGGTGTGGGTGCGCGCGGACCGGCCGGCGCGGATGGTGGTGGAGACCTCGGCGACCGGGTCGTTCCGGCACACCCGGCGCTTCCACGGCCCGGTGGTCGGCCCCGGCACCGACTTCACCGGGGTGACCCGGCTGCATGGCCTGCCGTCCGGTGAGCAGGTCCACTACCGGGTGCTGCTGGCCGACCCCGACGACCCGCGCCGCACCGGCGCGCCGGTGACGGGGACCTTCCGCACGGCGCCGGACGCACGGCACGGCGGGGTGCGCTTCGTGTGGTCGGGCGACCTGGCCGGGCAGGGCTGGGGCATCAACCCCGACATCGGCGGCTACCGCATCTTCGACGCGATGGGCGCGGTGGACCCGGACTTCTTCCTGTGCAGCGGTGACAACATCTACGCCGACGGCCCGATCGCGGCGACCCAGGCCCTCCCCGACGGCAGCGCCTACCGCAACGTCACCACGGAGGAGAAGTCCAAGGTCGCCGAGACGCTGGCCGAGTTCCGCGGCAACTTCCGCTACAACCTGCTCGACGAGAACCTGCGGCGCTTCAACGCCCGGGTGCCGTCGGTCATCCAGTGGGACGACCACGAGGTCCGCAACAACTGGTACCCCGGCGAGGTGATCGCCGCCTCGGACCCGCGCTACACCGAGAAGAGCGTGGACGTCCTCGCGGCCCGGGCGCGGCGGGCGTTCGCCGAGTACTTCCCCCTCTCCTCGCTGCGGCCGGACGGCGCCGGCCGGGTGTACCGGGTGCTGCGGCAGGGCCCCCTGCTGGACGTCTTCGTCCTCGACATGCGCACGTACCGCAACTCCAACTCCCCCGACGACCAGGCCCACGACCCGCAGGGCATCCTCGGCCGCGAGCAGTTGGAGTGGCTGAAGCGGGAGCTGTCGCGGTCGCGTGCGGTGTGGAAGGTGATCGCCGCCGACATGCCGCTCGGGCTGGTGGTGCCCGACACCACGGAGGGCCGGCCGAACATCGAGGCCGTCGCGCAGGGCGACCCCGGCGCGCCGCTCGGCCGCGAGCTGCAGATCGCCGAACTGCTGCGGTTCGTCAAGCACCGCAGGATCACGGGCACGGTGTGGCTGACCGCCGACGTCCACCACACCTCGGCGCAGCACTACCAGCCCTCCCGCGCGGCGTTCACGGACTTCGAGCCGTTCTGGGAGTTCGTCTCCGGTCCGCTGAACGCGGGTGCCTTCCCGGCGAGCGCGCTGGACGGCACCTTCGGCCCGGAGCGGGTCTTCGTGAAGGCCCCGACGGCCTCGAACGTCTCGCCCGCCGAGGGCTACCAGTTCTTCGGGCAGGTCGACATCGACGGCCACTCCGGGGACATGACGGTGCGGCTGCGGGAGCAGGACGGCTCGGTGCTGTTCACGAAGGTGCTCCGGGCGGGGCTGGTCGGACAGTAGCCACCGACGGCAGCGGGGGCGGCGACGGGCCGGCGCCCGGCGGTGCGAGCACGCCGCCGGGCGCCGGCCGGTCGCGGCCCCCACGACATCCCGCAGCCCTGCGGATCCCCGGGCCACTCCCCCCTCCCGCACAGGGCGGCGCCCGCGCCGCCGATGACCGCGGGTCCACCGGAGATCGCACCGGGCCGAAGACGCCCCGTGCGCTCGATCGCCGACCCTGCACGAAGACCTCGTCCCGCTGAAGCGGGGGACGAGACCCTCTGCACCAAGGGGACGTCCGGCCTTCCCGAAGGGACGGATCAGTACCTCCCCGGGTCACGCGGCACGGGCATCGTCCAGGCGCTCACGGCCGGTCGGCGGCGGTCGGATTCCATCACGATCCGCAGGGATGTGGTCCAGGTCACCTCGCCTCGCCTCCTCGGCGCGATGATGTCGGGGCAGCGCAACGGTCTCCCTTGCCGTGACGGCGGCGAGTGACGACGAAGACGAGGAGCGAGTCCCATGCGCATCGTGATCACCGAATTCATCAGCCTCGACGGCGTGGTGCAGGCGCCGGGCGGACCGGACGAGGACACCGACGGCGGCTTCGCCAACGGCGGTTGGACGCACCCCTTCTTCGACCCGGAGGTCGTGGGCGGCGCCTTCGACGAGGCGGTCGGCAAGGCCGACGCGCTGCTGTACGGGCGCCGCACGTGGGCGGCGATGGCCGGCGCGTGGCCCCAGCGGGCCGGTGACCCCTTCGCGGACCGGATGAACGCGCTCCCGAAGTACGTCGTGTCCGCCACGCTCGGCGACTCCGAGCTGACCTGGCACAACACCACCCGCATCCCCGGCGGGGAGGCCGTGGCCCGGATCAAGGAGCTGCGGGAGGCCCCCGGCGGCGACGTCGTGGTCATGGGCAGCCCGACGCTCGCGCGCACCCTGCTGAGCGAGGACCTGGTCGACGAACTCCGCCTCATGGTCATGCCCGTGCTCCTCGGCGGCGGCAAGTCGCTCTTCCCCGAGGACGGCGGACTGCGCACCTTCGCACTGGTCTCCACGGTCACCAGCGACAAGGGCGTCAACGTCTGCACCTACCGGCGGGCGGGCGGCGCCCCGGGGGCTTAGCATGTGCAAATCGTCGGGGCAATACGGCGATTTCGAGACCTCGTGGAGCGAGCGGGGAGGGTGCTCCGCGGGCTCCTGAGAACAGGAAGGACGGCGCCGTGACGGGTGGTTTCACCTATGAGCAGGTCGGGGTGACACGGACCGGCGGGCCCACGCCGCCGGGGTTCCACCACCTGCACGAGCGGATCCGGCTCGGCGAGGGCCCCCAGGTGCTGGCCGCGGCCGGGCGGGCGCTGATGGGGTGGCGGATGCACCGGGCGACCGGACTGCGGGTGCCCGCCGGCACCCCGGACGCGGCGCCGGGGGTACGTGTGTCCCTGCGGATCGGCCCGCTGCGCGCGCCGTGCGAGGTGGTGTGGGCGGAACACGGCGCGGAGCGCGTGGGGTTCGCCTACGGGACGCTCCCCGGCCACCCGGAACGCGGCGAGGAGTCGTTCGTGGTGAGCCTCGCGCCCGACGGGTCCGTGTGGCTGGATGTCACGGCCTTCAGTGGACCGGGGGCGTGGTTGGTGCGTCTACTGGGCCCCCTGGGACGCGTCACTCAGCGTGGCATCGCGCGGCGCTACGGCCGGTGCCTACGCAGATTGTCGCAGGACGGAATTGTTGAAAGGGGGAGTTAACCGACATGGAACACCCTTTACCCGTCGGTCACAACGCGTTCGTGATCACGCAACACGAGTTCGGCATGGTGTTTGCATGCGAGAACTGACTTCCGCCACAACCGCCCCCGCCGCCTTCGCGGCCCGGCGGCACCACTGGCGCCGCGACGTGATCGAACTCGCCGCGCTCTTCGTGGCCGTGGCCACCGCCGACCTCATCGCCAATCTCGTCGGGCACGCCCCCGACGGCCCGGCCCTGCTGTGCCTGTCGGCCGCCGCGCTCGTCGCCACGGCCGGCTTCCACACATGGTGGGCACGCCATCACGGTCACTCACCGCCGACAGCCGGGAGCCACAGCGGGAGCCGTACGACGGAGCCGGGGGAAAGCTCCGCCGTGGGCGGACCCGACCCGCGGACGACGTTGTGGCGGGTGCGCACCACCGTGCACGACACGCCGGGCAGCCTCGCCACCCTCTGCACGGCGCTGGCGGGGCGCGGCGTGGACATCCTCACGCTCCAGACGCACCCGCTGGCCGAGGGCACCGTGGACGAGTTCCTGGTCCGCGCCCCGGCCGCACTCGCCCCGGGCGACCTGACGCGGACCGTGGGGGGCGGAGGCGGGCGCGACACCTGGATCGAGCGGGCCGACGCCCACGACCTGGTCGACACCCCGACCCGGGTGCTGAACCTCGCCACCCGCACCGCCATGGACGCCGCCGAACTGCCCCTGGCACTACGCCAGTTGTTCGGCCGCTGCACGATAAGCTCCACCCCGCCCGGTACGGCCGGCCCCGATCCCGCCGAGGGAACCGAGGACACCGAGGACACCCTGGAGGGCACCATCATGCGGCTGCGCGATCCGGCCGGAGGCACCCTCACCGTGGAACGCGCCTACCTCCCGTTCACCCCGACCGAGTTCGCCCGCGCCCGCGCGCTCGTCGAGCTCGACGCGCACCTGGGCACCAGGGTCCCGGAGGACCGTGCGGTGCTCACCCTCCCCGAGGGCAACGAGATCACCGTCCGCCGGGCGGGCCCCGAGGACCTCGAGGCCGCCCGCGAGCTCCACGAGCGCTGCTCCGCCAGGACCCTGACGCGCCGTTACCACGGGCCGGTCGCGGACGTGGACCGCTATCTGACCCACCTGCTCAGCCCCCGCTTCGGGCAGACCCTCGCCGTGCAGACCGTCTCCGGCCGGCTCGTCGCCCTCGGCCACCTGCTGTGGGACGGCGACGAGACCGAGGTCGCCCTGCTGGTCGAGGACGCCTGGCAGCGCCGCGGCATCGGCCTGGAGCTGCTGCGCCGCCTGGTCTCCCAGGCCGTCGACGCGGGGTGCGAGAGCGTCTACGCGGTGACCCGGGCGACCAACACCGGGATGGTCGCGACGATGCGCCGCCTGGGTCTGCCGCTGGACTACCAGGTCGAGGACGGCACGCTGGTCATCACCGCGACGCTGTCACCGGCCGGCGCGAGCGCGTCGCTGCGCTGAGCGCGATGTCGAGGTCCTCCCACAGGTCCTCGACGTCCTCCAGGCCGACGGACAGCCGCAGCAGCCGGTCGCTGACGCCCGAGCTGTGGCGGTCGCCCTCGTCGACGATGCGGTGGCTGATCGAGGCCGGGTGCTGGATGAGGGTGTCGACGCTCCCGAGGCTGACCGCCGGGGTGATCAGCCGGACCCCGGCGATCACCTCGTGCGGGTCGCCCTGGACCTCGAACGCGACCATGGCGCCGCCGATCCGCGGGTAGTGCACCTTCGCCACCCGCGGGTCGGCGGCCAGCCGCTCGGCCAGCGCGGCCGCCGTCGCCGAGGCGGCCTTCACCCGGACCGGCAGCGTGGACAGCCCGCGCAGCAGCAGGTAGCCCGCCAGGGGGTGCAGCACCCCTCCGGTGGCGAAGCGCACCTTGCGCAGCACGCGGGCGAACTCCTCGTCACAGGCGATGACCCCGCCCAGGACGTCGCCGTGGCCGCCCAGGTACTTGGTGGCGCTGTGCAGCACGATCCTGGCGCCGCTCTCCAGCGGGCGCTGCAGGACGGGCGTGGCGAAGGTGTTGTCGACCAGCAGCGGCACCTCGCCGCAGGAGTGGGCGACGGCCCGCAGGTCGACCTCGGCCAGCGTCGGGTTGGCAGGGGTCTCCACGATCACCAGGCCGGTGTCGGGGCGGATGGCGTCGGCGATCCCGGCCGGGTCGGTCCAGGTCACCTCGGTGCCGATCAGGCCCCCGGTCAGGAGGTGGTCGCTGCAGCCGTACAGCGGGCGGACGGCCACCACGTGGCGCAGCCCCATGGAGGCGCGGGCCAGCAGGGTGGCGGTGAGGGCGGCCATGCCGCTGGCGAAGGCCACCGCGGCCTCGGCGCCCTCCAGCCGGGCCAGCGCCGCCTCGAAGCGGGCGACGGTGGGGTTGTCGAGCCGGGAGTAGACCGGCGGGCCGGTCAGCGCGGCACCGGTCACGGCGAAGTCGTCCAGCCGGGCGGCCTCGGCGCGGCTGTCCCGCGAGGGGTAGGTGGTGGACAGGTCCAGGGGAACGGCGTGCAGGCCGAGGTCCGCGAGGTCTTCGCGGCCGGCGTGCACGGCCTCGGTGGCGAGGGCGCGGGTGGGCGCCGATGCTGTCGTGTCCATGGCCCGATGCTGAACAGCTACCGGTCCGTAGCGGGGAGGGCCCGTGTTAACTTCGGCCGATGTCCGATTCTGTGCTTCTGGATCCGGTCGACCTCGAGATTCTGCGGCTCCTGCAGAACGACGCACGGACGACGTACAAGGACCTCGCCGCGGCCGTGGGCGTGGCCCCGTCCACCTGCCTGGACCGGGTCGGCCGGCTGCGCCGCACCGGGGTGATCCTCGGCCATGAGCTGCGGGTCGACCCGGCCCGGCTCGGGCGGCCGCTGGAGGCACTGCTGGCGGTGCAGGTGCGGCCGCACCGCCGGGAGCTGATCGGCCCGTTCGTCGAGCGGGTGCGGGCACTGCCCGAGTCCCGGGCGCTGTTCCACCTCACCGGGCCCGACGACTACCTCGTCCACGTCGCCGTGGCGAGCACCGGCGACCTCCAGCGGCTGGTCGTCGACGAGTTCACCTCGCGGCCCGAAGTCGCGCGCGTGGAGACCCGGTTGATCTTCCAGCACTGGGACTGCGGCCCGCTGCTCCCGCCCACGTCAGGAATATGATCGTCAATGGTGATGACGGAGCAGGCCGCTCCGTACCAGGATGTGACCATGCCCGACACCACCGGCAGTGCGCTGCCCCGCCAGATCGCCGACGCGTACGTCGACGCGGTCACCGAACTCGACCCCATCACCGCCACGTACCTGGGGGTGCGGACCGGTCAGGACCGGCTCCCCGACTTCAGCCCCGCCGGCTTGGAGGCCCAGGCCGAGCTCGCCCGCCGCACCCTGGCCGACGTCGACGCGGCCGAGGCGACGGACGACGACGAGCGCCGCTGCGCCCGGCTGCTGCGCGAGCGGCTCACCGCCGAGCTGGCCGTGCACGAGGCGGGTGAGGGCCTGCGGGCCGTGAGCAACCTGCACTCCCCCGTCCACTCGGTGCGCGGCGTCTTCATGCTGATGCCGACCGGGACCGACGAGGACTGGGCCGCCGTCGCCGCCCGGCTGCGCGCGGTCCCGGAGTCCCTGGCGGGCTACCGGGCCTCCCTGGAGGAGGGCGTCGCCCGCAAGCTGCCGGCCGGGCCGCGCCAGGTCGCCACGGTCATCGAGCAGCTCGGCGAGTGGCTGGGCGAGGACGCAGGAGCGAGCTGGTTCGCGCAGTTCGTGAAGGAGGGCCCGCAGGCCCTGCGGTCCGAGCTGGACGGCGGTGCCGCCGACGCCACCGCGGCCGTCGCCGGCCTGCGCGACTGGCTGCGCGACACCTACGCCCCCGCCGTCGAGGGCACCCCGGACGCCGTCGGCCGCGAGCGGTACGCCCGCTGGGCCCGCTACTGGACCGGCTCCGACCTCGACCTGGACGAGGCGTACGCCTGGGGCTGGGAGGAATTCCGGCGCCTCGACGCCGAGATGCGCGTCGAGGCGGAGAAGGTGCTGCCCGGCTCCACCCCGCTGGAGGCGCTGGCCCACCTGGACGAGGCCGGCGAGGCCGTCGAGGGCGTCGACGAGGTCCGCGACTGGCTGCAGGGCCTGATGGACGAGGCCATGGCCGCGCTCGACGGCACCCACTTCGACCTGGCCGAGCCCGTCAAGCACGTCGAGTCCCGCATCGCCCCGCCCGGCAGCGCCGCCGCGCCGTACTACACGGCCCCCTCCCTGGACTTCTCCCGGCCGGGCCGCACCTGGCTGCCCACCCTGGGCCGCGAGCGGTTCCCCGTCTGGGACCTGGTCAGCACCTGGTACCACGAGGGCGTCCCCGGCCACCACCTGCAGCTCGCGCAGTGGGTGTACGTCGCGGACCGGCTCAGCCGCTACCAGGCGACCCTCGGCCAGGTCAGCGCCAACGCGGAGGGCTGGGCCCTGTACGCCGAGCGCCTCATGGACGAACTCGGCTTCCTGACGGACGCGGGGCGCCGGCTGGGCTACCTCAACGCGCAGATGCTGCGGGCCACCCGCGTCATCCTGGACATCGGCATGCACCTGGAGCTGGAGATCCCGCAGGACAGCCCGTACCGTCCGGGCGAGACCTGGACGCCGGAGCTGGGGCGTGAATTCTTCGGGCGCTTCAACGGGCTCAGCGACGCCATGCTCGACAGCGAGATCATCCGCTACCTCGGCATGCCGGGGCAGGCCATCGGCTACAAGCTGGGCGAGCGCGCCTGGCTCGCCGGGCGCGAGGCCGCCCGCAAGGCCCACGGTGACTCCTTCGACCCCAAGGCCTGGCACATGGCCGCGCTGTCGCAGGGCTCCCTGGGCCTGGACGACCTCGTCGACGAGCTCTCGAAGCTCTAGCGGTCACCCGTCCTCCCCCGGGGCCGGCCCGGGGGAGGACACCGTACGCCGCCCCTTCACCGCTCCGGGTCGGGCCAGGCCGCCACGAGCGCCCGGTAGTCGGCGAAGCGGGGGCCGGGGACCGTCTCCCGCACCGGCCGGCCGTTCAGCCAGTCCATCCGGTGGATGCCGGTCTCGGTGTCGAGCAGGCAGCACACTCCCCCGGCTGCGGCCGTGAGGCCGGTGAACACCGACCGGACGCTCGCGGACCGCTCGAACATCAGGCTCATCCGGGTGGTCGCCGCCGTGAACTCCAGCGTCGCGTAGTGGGGGTGGAGCGCGGGCGCGAACCGGACCGTCAGGTAGACGTAGCCGATCGGGACCCTCCCGAGCGCGTCGGGCTCGGGGTCCCGGTCCTCCAGGAACGCGCGCACGGCGTCGTCCACCCCGAACATGATCGAAGTGTCGAGCCCCAGCGTGCCGCTCCCGGAGCAGTCCACCGGCTCGCTCCGGAAATGGGACGTGAAGGGGACGACGATGCCCTCCCCGCCGGGCAGGGTGACCGTCAGCGGCGGCACCTGCGAGGCCGGCGGCGCCAGCTGCACCAGCTCCGCCAGCGCGGCGGCGACGTTCCTGCCCGGCAGGACGATCTCGTAGGTGTAGTCGAGCCCCATGCGCATCCCTCCCCTGAGCGGCACCGATCCTGCCACGCCGGACCGTCGGCAGCCCGCGGATTTCCCGCGGGGCACGCCGCCGCCCGGTGCCTGCCCGCGATGCCCGCCCCGGCGCGGGACCCGCCCGCGGGGAGCGGCGGGGGTGGATAGGGTGAGTCGCATGGGGGTGTCACGCGGATGATTCCGAATGCTGCGCGGGAAGACGGCCGCCTGGTGCTGACGCACGGGCGGGTGGTGCTGAGGGAGCAACTGCCGGAGGAAGCGGCGCAGTTGGCCGACGGCAAGCCGGCCGGGCTGGAGTGGATCGACGGCGGGCCGGGCGAGGGCACGATCATCGCGGCCGGGATGATGACGATCGCGGCGGCCGCCGCGGTGTACGCCCCGGGGTGGGGGCTGTTCGTGATCCAGCGGACGGACGACGGCCTCGCGCTCGGCGGCATCGGCTTCCACGGCCCGCCCTCCGCCGTCGACGGCCTGGTGGAGATCGGCTACGACCTGTCGGAGTCCGCGCGCGGCGTGGGCTGGGCGACGGACGCCGTACTGGTGCTGTCCCGGTGGGCGCTGAGCCGTGCCGAGGTGCGCACCGTGCTGGCGACCACGGATCCGGGCAACCGCGCCTCGCAACGGGTGCTGGAGCGGGCCGGTTTCGGGCGGGTCGCGGACCGGGACGCCCAGTGGGCGTACGAGCTGCGGCCGGCCGGGGTGGTGTGACGGCGTAATGCGCTGTCGCGGCACCCGCCGGGTGCGCCACCATCGTTGACCGTGAACACCGTGCACCCGTCCCGGACCCTCTTCCTCTCGCCGCGCGTGACCGCCACCGGCCATGCGCTCGCCGCGGCCGCCCACCGGCGCGGCATGGCGACGCGTACCCTCCCCACGTGGCGGGTGCCGCAGTACGCGCTCGACGCCGTGGGCCCGTCGCTGTACGCGGGGCCGCTCTTCGCGGACGCGGTGGCGGCGGACCTGGGCCTGGGGCTGCTGGAGGCCGACGAGGACTGGCTGGCCCGGCTGCCGTGCGAACTCGTGGGGCGGCGGATCGAGTTCACGACCCTGGCGGAGGCCCGCGGGCTGCGCCGGCCCGCCTTCGTGAAGCCGCCGAACGACAAGAGCTTCCCGGCCCGTGTGTACCCCGACGGCAGCGGCCTGCCCGGTCCGGACGCGGTGGACGACGACGCCCCCGTGCTGGTGAGCGACATCGTGGCGTTCGCCGTCGAGTACCGGCTGTTCCTGCTGGACGGCGAGGTCGTCACGGGCAGCCGCTACGCGACCCGCGGCGGCCTGGACGTGGCGCCCCTGGACGGCGACCCGGCGGCCGGCGAGGTGCGGGACTTCGCCCGACGGCTGTTCGCACCCGGCGTGCCGGAACTGCCCGGCGCGGTCGTGGTCGACGTCGGCAGGACCGCGGACGGGTGGGCGGTGGTCGAGGCCAACGCCGCCTGGGCGAGCGGGCACTACGCGTGCGACGCCGACGCCGCGCTGGACGTCGTCCTGCGGGCCGCGGCGCCGCTCGCCGGGTGGGGTCCGCGGGACCGCCGGTTCCTGCGCCCGGCCGTCTCCGTGGTCCGCTGAGGCCGCCGCGCGGCGGCCTCAGCAACCGCAGTCGTCGGCGCCCACGGGCGCGGTCAGCGGGTCGGCCGGACGCCGTGAGGTGCCGTCTGCCGTCTCGTGGGCGAAGCCCTCGCGGATCCAGTACTCCATGCCGCCGAGCATCTCCTTGACCTGGTAGCCCAGGCTCGCCAGGGCGTGCGCGGCGCGGGCGGCGCCGTTGCAGCCGGGCCCCCAGCAGTACACGACGACGGGCACGTCGCGGTCGAGGAAGGCCGCGGCGAGCCGGGGGACGTCCGCGGTGGGCAGGTGGACGGCTCCGGGGACGTGGCCCTGCTCCCAGGCCTGGGTGGAACGGGAGTCGACGACGACGAAGCCGGGTCCGGTGCCGCTCTCCGCCGCCGTGGCGAGGGCGGCCGCGACGTCGGACACGTCGGCGTGGAAGGCGAGGCTCGCGGCGAAGTACGCGGCGGCGTCGGCCGGAGCGGCGGGCGGGACGCGCAGCACGGGGTTGCCGGCCGGAGCGGAGGCAGAGGTGGAGGCAGAGGTGGAGGCGGAGGCGGCGGTCTGTGTCGTCATGGCGGTAAATCTACGAGCCGCCGACGCCCGCCTGAAGGGTCGTTCCCCGGCGTCCGTCTTGCCCGACCGGGGAAACCACTGGTACTCAAGGGGAATGACCGTGGATTCCCTCGACGCCACCGACTGGCGCATCCTGGACGCCCTGCAGCGCGACGGCCGGGCCAGCTACGCAGAACTGGCGCGTGCCGTGTCGATGTCACCGAGCGCGGTGACCGAGCGGGTCCGCCGGCTGGAGGAGGCGGGGGTGATCGCGGCGTACACGGCCGTCGTGGACCTGGAGCGGATCGGCCGCCCGATCATGGCGTTCGTCCGGCTGCGCTACCCGCACGGCAACTACAAGCCGTTCCACGATCTGCTGGAGTCGACCCCGGAGATCCTGGAGGCCCACCATGTGACGGGCGACGACTGCTTCATCATGAAGGTCACCGCCCGCTCGATGCGTCACCTGGAGGAGATCACCGGCCGCGTCTCGGGCCTCGGCTCGGTGACGACGAGCGTCGTCTACTCGTCACCGCTCGCCCGCCGTGCGGTGGCGGAGGGCTGACCCCCGCTGCCCCTTGACCACCTGCAACTGGGCGGGGACGCGCTGCCGGAGCTCGGCCACGTGGCTGACGATGCCGACGGCGCGGTCGCGTTCGCGCAGCCCGTCGAGGACGTCCAGCACCTCGTCCAGGGTCTGCTCGTCGAGGCTGCCGAAACCCTCGTCGACGAAGAGCGTGTCGAGGCGGGCGCCGCCCGACTCGTCCGTGACGACGTCCGCGAGACCGAGGGCGAGGGCGAGGGAGGCGAAGAAGGTCTCGCCGCCGGAGAGCGTGGCGGTGTCGCGCTCGGTGCCCGTCCAGGAGTCCACGACCATCAGCCCCAGGCCCGACTTGACGTTGCGTGAGGCACGGGCGTCGGTGTGGACGAGGGTGTAGCGCCCGGAGGACATCCGGTGCAGCCGGACGCTGGCCGCGGCCGCGACCTGTTCCAGCCGGGCGGCCAGCACGTAGGTCTCCAGTTCCATGCGCAGCGTGTTCTCGCCGGCGCCGGTGGCCAGGTCCGCCAGGCGTCGCAGCCGCGCGTACTCCTCACGGGCCGGGGCGAGCGCCCTGGTACCGCGCAGCGCCTCGGCCCGCAGCCGGTCGAGGGCGTCGCGGGTCGTGTGCGCGGCGGACTGGCGGGCGGCGGCCCCGCGCAGCCGTACGGTGGCGGTCTCGACGGCCCGCCGGGCCGCGTCGGGGTCGGCCGGGGGCAGCGCGGCGGCCTCGGCCAGGTCGAGAGCGGTGAGTTCGGCAGTGACCGCGGCCTCCTCGCGGCGCCACTCCTCCGCCCGTTGCCGCAGCCGCCGCAGTTCCGTCTCCGGCTGTACGGCGGCGGCCGCCGCCTCGGGCGTGGGGAAACCGGCCTTGTAGGCGGCGTCGGCCAGGTCGGAGTCCGCCTCCTTCAGCGCGCGGGCGCAGTCCTGCCCGGCGCGGGCCGCCCCGGCCGCGGTGGCGGCGCGCTCGGCGTCCGCCGCGAGCCGGGCGCGGCGCTCGGCGACGGTGGCGTACGGGCCGCGGGCCCGCGCCAGCCGGGCGGTGAGCTCGGAGTCCTCCTGGTCGAGGAGCTCCCGGCGGGTGGTGAGGGAAGCGAGCCGGTTCTCGGCCTCGTTGCGGTCCGCGGAGCGGCGGGCGTGCTCCGCGAGGGCCCGGTCGAGCGCCTGGCGCGCCTCGGGGGCCCGCGCGGCGGCCCGCACGGCGGCCCGGTACTCCTCTTCCAGCGCGGCGTGCGCGGCGGCGAGTTCGGGCTGCGGCTCCGGTCCCGCGGCGGCGAGGGCCGCGTCGTGGGCCGCGGTGAGGCGTACGACCTGGTCCTGCGCGGTGTCCCGGATGGCGGCGGCCCGCTGCTGGGCCTCCTGCGCGGCCTCCTCGTCGGCGCGGCCCACCTGGCGGCCGGTGGGGCGGGCGGGGTGCGGGTGCTCGGTGGCGCCGCAGACCAGGCAGCCCTCACCGGGGCTGAGCTGCGCGGCCAGTTCGGCGGCGATGCCGTTGATGCGGGCCTCGCGCACGTCCTGCCAGTGGTCGCGGGCGTCGGCGGCGGCGTCGCGTGCGGCGCGCAGCCGGTCCTGCGCGGCGAGCAGCGCGGTGGCGTGGGTGTCGCGTTCGCGGGCGGCGTCGAGGCGGCGGCGGGCCCGGTCGACGGCGCCGGAGAGTTCGGCGGCGCGGGTGGCGGCGGACTGAGCGGTGTCGACGGCGCGTTCGTGGCCGAGGCGTGCGGCCTCCCAGCCGTCCAGCCAGGCGGCCGTGTCGGCGATCAGCCGCTCGTCCTCGGCGGCCTCGCGCTCCACCCGCCCTCGGTCGTGGGCCAGTTCGGCGGCGCGCTGCTCGGCCCGGCCGGCGTCGGCGAGGCCGCCCAGCTCCTCGCGGAGCCGGTTCTCGTACTCCGCGAGCTGTTCGGCGCCCGCCTCGTACTGCTCGGCGGGCAGGCCCGCGCGGGCGGTGCGCTCCTCGACGGCCGCACGGGCCTGCCGGGCGGCGGCCCGCTCGCGCAGTTCCAGGGCGGGCACCACGGTCGCGGCCCGCTCCGCCGTCTCCAGCAGCCGCTGTTCGCGGGCGCGGGTCTCGCGCTCGCCGGCCATGTCACGGGCGCGGCGCTCGGCCGCGGCGTGCCGGCGCTGCCGGACGGCGAGTTCGCGTACCGCCTCGGCCTCGCGCTGGGCCTGCTCGTGCGCGCCCTCGGCGGCGGTCACGGCGAGGTCGGCGACGTCGACGCGTTCGTGAGCGGTGGTGGCCAGCACGGCCGCCCAGCGCAGGATGTGCGGGGCCAGTTCCGGGTCGCCGGCCGCGACGCCCTCCGGCAGCGGCCCGACCAGGGCCTCCGGGTCGTCCCCGGCGGCCTGGCCCATGCGCTCGGCGAGCCGCTGCAGTTCGTCGTCCCCGGCGGCGACCCGCTGCTCGGCGGCCCGCCGCCGGGCCCGCAGCCACTCCTCGACGGCCTTGAAACGGCCGGTGTCGAAGAGCTTGCCGAGCAGGGCGGCCCGGTCGGTGGCGGTGGCCCGCAGGAAGGTCGCGAACTCGCCCTGGGGCAGCAGCACGACCTGGCAGAACTGCTCCCGGCTCATGCCGATGAGCTGCTTCAACTCCTCGCCGGCCTCCTGGTGGGACTTGCTGAGCGCCCGCCACTCCCCCGCCGTGTGCTCGCGCAGCAGGGTGACGGCCTTCTCCATCGTGTAGCCGGTGCCGCGCTTCTTCGGGCGCGGCTGCTCGGGGCGCCGGGTGATCTCCAGCCGCCGTCCGCCCACGGTCAGGTCGAGCACGACCTCGGTGAGCGTGTCCTCCCCGGCGTGGTCGCTGCGTAGCCGGTTGCCCTGCCGGCTGCCGGGGACCCCGCCGTACAGGGCGAAGCACACCCCGTCCAGCACGGAGGTCTTGCCGGCGCCGGTCGCGCCGTGCAGCAGGAACAGCCCGGCCGAGGACAGCTCGTCGAAGTCCACGGTGTGGCTGCCGGCGAACGGCCCGAAGGCGGTCAGGATCAGACGGTGCAGGCGCATCAGTCGGTCTCCGCCCGTACGGCATCGCTGCGGACCGCGTCGAACGCGTCCCGCAGGACACCCCGCTCCGCGGCGTCGGGCCCGGTACCCGGCCGCACGCGGCGCCGGGCAGACGCCGGCCGCCCACCGCCCACGGTGGAGCCGAGCACGACGGCGGCGTGATCGCCGCGCGGCCGAGCGCCGCACCGAGCGCCGACCGCCCGGCCGGCGGCGAACGCCCCGAGGGCGGTCAAGGTCAGACGGTGCAGGCGCATCAGTCGGTCTCCGCCCGTACGGCATCGCTACGGACCGCGTCGAACGCGTCCCGCAGGACACCCCGCTCCGCGGCGTCGGGCCCGGTGCCGCGCACGTGGGTCACGAAGTCCTCGGCGATCTGCCGGTCGGTACGGCCGCGCAGGCGCTGCGCGTACGAGGCGTGGGGGTCGGCGTCCGTGCGCTCGGGCTCGAAGGCCAGCGCGAGGGCGTGGGGGAAGCGTTTGCGCAGGCGGGCCATGGGCTCGTGCGGGCGGTGCGGGTCGGTGAGGGTGGCCTCGACCCAGGAGTCCTCGTGCCGTTCGTGCGCCGGGCCCTCCAGCAGCTCCTCCAGGTGGCCGCGAATCCGGGCGAGCGGCCGGGGCACGGGGCAGTCGACCCGCTCGGCGGACACGGAGCCGTCGGCGCCGAGGTCGACCAGCCACATGCTCTTGCGGTGGTCGGCCTCGGAGAAGGAGTACGCCAGCGGGGAGCCGGAGTAGCGGACACGGTCGGTGATCGTCTGGCAGCCGTGGAGATGGCCGAGGGCCACGTAGTCGGCGCCGTCGAAGACGCCCGCGGGCACGGCCGCCACACCGCCGACGGTGATGTCCCGCTCGCTGTCGCTGGGCGCGCCGCCCGCGACGAAGGCGTGCGCCAGCACGACCGAGCGGGTGCCCGCGGGGCGTGCGGCCAGGTCCGCGCGGACCCGCGCCATGGCGGCGCTCAGCACCTCGGTGTGCCCGGCCCGGTCGAGGGTGAACTCCTCGCGCACCAGGGCCGGTTCGAGGTAGGGCAGCCCATACAGGGCGACCGGCCCGTGCGCGTCGGCGAGCACGACCGGCGTCGCGCACCCGGCCGGGTCGGTCCGCAGGTGGATCCCGGCGCGGTCGATGAGCCCGGAGGCCACACCGAGCCGGCGGGCCGAGTCGTGGTTGCCGGAGATCATCACCGTGGGCACGCCGAGGGCGGCGAGCCGGTGCAGGGCGTCGTCGAAGAGCTCGACGGCGGGCAGCGAGGGCAGCGCCCGGTCGTAGACGTCGCCGGCGACGAGGACGGCGTCGACGCCCTCCGCCCGCACCGTCGCCACCAGGTGGTCGATGAACGCCGCCTGGGCGTCGAGCAGTCCGACCCGGTGGAAGGACCGCCCCAGATGCCAGTCGGAGGTGTGCAGCAACCTCACCGTGGCTCTCCCGCCCGCATGTTCCGTTCCTCCGGCTCACGTTCCGCATGCTCCGCACGGGCCCCGGTGTCCCCACCGGTCCCGTAGGCTCCGAGAGCAGGCTATCCGGCACCACTGTCAGCGCGCCGCGGGAGTCCGAATTCGGGCAAGGTCGGTCAAGCCGTGTTCCCGCCCGCCCGTACGATAACCGCCATGACGGCGAGCGACTCCGGCAGACGACTGATCGACGGCCGCTTCGAGCTGCTGGAACGACTGGGCGGCGGCGGCATGGGCCTGGTCTGGCGGGCCCGCGACACCGCCCTGCACCGCGAGGTCGCCCTGAAGGAAGTACGGCCGCCCGACCCGGACTTGGCCGAGACCGACCCCGAGGCGGCGGCGAAACTGCGGGAGCGCGTGCTGCGCGAGGCCCGCGCGCTGGCCCGGGTGCACCACCCCAATGTCGCCACGATCCACCACATCGTGGACAGGACGGACCTCCCGCACCCGTGGCTGGTGATGGAGCTGGTGACCGGCGGCTCCCTGCAGGACCGGCTGGCCCGCGGCCCGCTGACCCCGCCGGAGGCGGCCGCGGTCGGCCGCGGGGTACTCGCGGGGCTGCGCGCCGCGCACGCGGTCGGGGTCCACCACCGCGACGTGAAGCCCGCGAACGTGCTGCTGCGGCCCGGCATGACACCGGTGCTCACCGACTTCGGCATCGCCACGCTCCGCGACTCGACACGGCTGACGACCACCGGCGGCCTCATCGGCTCGCCCGAGTACATCGCCCCCGAGCGCATCCGCGGCGAGGAGGGCAACCCCGCCTCCGACCTGTGGTCGCTCGGCATGCTGCTGTACGTCGCGGTGGAGGGCGTCCACCCGCTGCGCCGCGAGACCAGCATCGCCACGCTCGTCGCCGTCCTCGACGAGCCCCTCCCGCCCCCGGTGCGGTCGGGGCCGCTCGCCCCCGTGCTCACCGCCCTGCTCGTGCGGGACGCCGCCGCCCGGCCCGATGCCGACCGGCTCGACCGGATGCTCTCCGACGTCGAGCGCGGCACGCCGCCCGCTCCCGCGCCCATGGACGCGGCGCCCCCCGGTTTCGGTCCCGCCCCGGCCTCGTACCCGCCGTTGGCTCCCCACCCGTAC
>NZ_JARAVO010000115.1:0-28262 GCF_033792805.1 Streptomyces sp. PA03-1a | reverse complement strand
CACCGGGCTACGGCTACCCGCAGCAGCCCACGGCCCCGCAGCCGGCCCCTGGCTACGGCTACCCGCAGCAGCCCGGCCCGTACGGTCAGCAGTCCGGCCCGTACGCCCAGCAGCCGGGTCCCTACGGTCAGCAGCCCGGCGCCTGGGGTGCCCCGCCGCCGCCGTCCGGGGGCAAGGGCAAGATCATCGGCATCGTGGTCGGCGTCGTGGTCGCCGTCGCGGTCATAGGCGGCGGCATCCTCGCCCTCACGGGCAGCGGCGGCAGCGGCGGTGACCACAAGCTCGCCATGCCGGCCACGCTGCTGGACGGTCAGTACACCAAGTCCGGCAACGACCCCGGACTCAGCAACGGCGAGACCGGGGACGACACCGGCATCGACGACGCCACCACGGTCTCCGGAAACTACAAGAAGGGCGCCACCGAGCAGCTGATCGTCACCGGCGCCTACGGTGACGTCAGCGACCCGGGCAGCGTGCTGGACAAGATGCTCGCCGCCTTCACCTCCAAGGCCGGCAGCTCCGGCGGCGAGGCCCCGAAGGAGGTCCACCCCACGGGCTTCGACGGCGACATCATGAAGTGCGGCACGATCGGCTCGGCCGGGGTCAGCTTCCCGTACTGCGCATGGGCCGACGACAGCACGGTCGCCATGGCCATGGACATGAACGTCGACATCACCGGCGCCACCGAGCCCCCCTCCCTCTCGGAGTGGGCGGACAGCACCGTGAAGATCCGCGACGAGGTCCGCGTCAAGAAGTGACCCGCCCCGTACGGCGAAGGGGGCGCCCGGCAGCTGCCGGGCGCCCCCTTTCGTGTGCCGGGGTGCGCTACGCGCTCTTCTGCTCGCCCTTGCCGATGATGCGGGGCTCGCGCGGGACCAGGGTCGGGTTCACGTTGGAGTGGACGACGTCCTCGCTGATGACGACGCGGGCGACGTCCTTGCGCGAGGGCACCTCGTACATCACCGACATCAGCACCTCCTCCATGATGGCGCGCAGGCCGCGGGCGCCGGTCTGGCGGAGGATGGCCTGGTCGGCGATGGCCTCCAGGGCGCCGCGCTCGAACTCGAGCTCGACACCGTCGAGCTCGAAGAGCCGCTGGTACTGCTTGACCAGGGCGTTGCGCGGCTCCACCAGGATCTGCAGCAGCGCCTCACGGTCGAGGTTGTGCACGCTGGTGATGACCGGCAGACGGCCGATGAACTCGGGGATCATGCCGAACTTCACCAGGTCCTCCGGCATGACCTCGGAGAACTGGTCGGCGGAGTCGATCTCCCGCTTGGAGCGGATGGTCGCGCCGAAACCGATGCCCTTCGCGCCGGCCCGTGACTCGATGATCTTCTCCAGCCCGGCGAAGGCACCGCCGACGATGAAGAGCACGTTGGTGGTGTCGATCTGGATGAACTCCTGGTGCGGGTGCTTGCGCCCGCCCTGCGGCGGCACCGAGGCGGTGGTGCCCTCCAGGATCTTCAGCAGCGCCTGCTGCACGCCCTCGCCGGAGACGTCGCGGGTGATCGACGGGTTCTCGCTCTTGCGGGCGACCTTGTCGATCTCGTCGATGTAGATGATCCCCGTCTCGGCCTTCTTGACGTCGTAGTCGGCCGCCTGGATCAGCTTGAGCAGGATGTTCTCGACGTCCTCGCCGACGTACCCGGCCTCGGTCAGCGCGGTGGCGTCCGCGATGGCGAACGGCACGTTCAGCATCCGGGCCAGGGTCTGGGCGAGCAGGGTCTTGCCGGAGCCCGTGGGACCGAGCAGCAGGATGTTGGACTTGGCGAGCTCGATGCCGTCGTCGTGGCCGCGGCCGCCGCCGTTCTCGCCGGCCTGCACCCGCTTGTAGTGGTTGTAGACCGCCACGGAGAGCGCCTTCTTCGCCGGCTCCTGGCCGACGACGTAGCTCTCGAGGAACTCGTAGATCTCGCGCGGCTTCGGCAGGTCCTCCCACCGCACCTCGGAGGACTCTGCGAGCTCCTCCTCGATGATCTCGTTGCAGAGGTCGATGCACTCGTCGCAGATGTACACACCGGGTCCTGCGATGAGCTTCTTCACCTGCTTCTGGCTCTTTCCGCAGAACGAGCACTTGAGCAGATCGCCGCCGTCACCGATGCGTGCCACGAGGTGCTTCCCCTTCGCCTGGGTCCCGTCAGTTCGACGAGTCCTGGTGCTTGCCTATCGACGGTACCTTGCCGCGCCCCCAGTGCGGGCCCCCCTTGGAGCTACTGGGCCGTGACCTGCACAACCCCGCGGCTCCAAGAGGGGACTTCTTGTCGCAGAATGCCCTGCCGGGCGTCAGACCGCGACCGCCGAACCCTTGCGGGTCGAGACGATCTGGTCGACCAGACCGTAGGAGAGGGCCTCCTCGGCCGTGAGGATCTTGTCGCGCTCGATGTCGTCGCGGATCTTCTCGATCGGGGTGCTGGAGTGCTTGGCCAGCATCTCCTCCAGCTGGGCCCGCATCCGCAGGATCTCGTTGGCGGCGATCTCCAGGTCCGAGACCTGGCCGCGGCCGGTCTCGCTGTACGGCTGGTGGATCAGGATGCGGGCGTTCGGCAGCGCCATCCGCTTGCCGGGCGTGCCGGCGGCGAGCAGCACGGCCGCGGCGGAGGCCGCCTGGCCCATGCAGACCGTCTGGATGTCGGGCTTCACGAACTGCATCGTGTCGTAGATGGCCGTCAGCGCCGTGAAGGAGCCGCCGGGGCTGTTGATGTAGACCGAGATGTCGCGGTCCGGGTCCATCGACTCCAGGCACAGCAGCTGCGCCATGACGTCGTTGGCGGAGGCGTCGTCGATCTGCACCCCGAGGAAGATCACGCGCTCCTCGAAGAGCTTCGCGTACGGGTCGTACTCGCGGATGCCCTGCGAGGTGCGCTCCACGAAGCGCGGCACCACGTAGCGGGCCTCGGCGGCGTTCGTGCGGTCGTACATGCCGCTGCCGGGGAAGTTCTGGGTGGTCACGTTCACCGTCCTGAAGATGAGCAGTGGGCTGGGGTCGGTCCTGCGGGGCAGTACGGGCGTCAGGCCCGGTCAGGCCCCGGTGCCGCCGCCGCCCGGCACGTTCACGGCGTGCGTGATGACGTCGTCGATCAGGCCGTACTCCTTGGCCGCCTCGGCGGAGAACCAGCGGTCGCGGTCGGAGTCACGGGTGATCGCCTCGACGCTCTGGCCGGAGTGCTCCGCGATGAGCTCGGCCATGCGCTTCTTCGTGCGCAGCAGCTGCTCGGCGTGGATCTTGATGTCGGAGGCCGAGCCGGCGAGGCCGGCGGAGGGCTGGTGCATCAGGATGTCGGTGTTCGGCAGCGAGAAGCGCTTGCCGGGGGTGCCGGCCGTCAGCAGGAACTGGCCCATGGAGGCCGCGAGGCCCATGGCGATGGTGACCACGTCGTTCTTGATGAACTGCATGGTGTCGTAGATCGCCATGCCGGCCGTCACGGAACCGCCGGGGCTGTTGATGTAGAGGTAGATGTCCTTGTCCGGCTCGGCGGCAAGGAGGAGCAGCTGCGCGGTGATCTTGTTGGCGATGTCGTCGTCCACCGGCTGGCCGAGGAAGATGATCCGCTCGCCGAGCAGCCGGTTGTAGACCTGGTCGCCGAGGCCACCGATGGTCGGCTCGCCGGCGGCGGAAGGCATCGGAGTCGTCACGTATCCACCTGCTCGTTGTCGGACGGCGCGGACGCCGTCACAGGGTCTTCTCGTAGGGCACGGGCCCTCGTACTTACGGACCCTAACGCGCAGGTGGGGCCCAGCAATCCCCCACGCGGAACTGTTCGCTGTCAGCGCAGGCAGGGTGTAAGCGGAGAGCGAAACCGAACAGAACGGGCCCGGACGAACTGGTCGTCCGGGCCCGTCGGATGGTGCTGCGGGGCGAGGCTCAGGCCTCGGAGCCCTCACCCTTGGCGGTCTCGGCGTCCGTGTCCTCGGAGGTGGCCTCGACCGTCTCGCCGGTCTCGTCCTCCTCGTCCTCCAGGTCGACGACCTCGCCGTTGGTGTCCTTGACCGTGGCGGCCTCGACGACCAGGGCCAGCGCCTTGCCGCGGGCGACCTCACCGACGAGCAGCGGCACCTGGCCGCCCTCGACGACCGCCTGGGCGAACTGGTCCGGGCTCATGCCGGAGGAGGCGGCACGGCGCATGAGGTGCTCGGTGAGCTCCTCCTGGTTGACCGAGAGCTTCTCGGTGGAGACGAGCTCGTCCAGGACGAACTGGGTCTTGATGCCCTTCTTCGCCTGCCCCTCGATCTCCTGGTCGTACTCCTCGCGGGTCTTGCCCTCGTTCTCCAGGAAGGAGTCCCAGTCCAGGCCCATGGCCGGGAACTGGTGGTGCTCCAGGTTGTGGACGCGGGTCTCGATCTCGTCCTTGAGCAGCTTCTCCGGCAGCGGGATGTCGACCAGCTCCAGGAGGGCGTCCAGCACCTTCTCCTGCGCCTGGGTGGCCTGGTCGTACTGCTTGATGCGCTCCTGGCGCTTCACGGCGTCGGCGCGGAGCTCCTCGAGGGTGTCGAACTCGCTCGCCAGCTGGGCGAAGTCGTCGTCCAGCTCGGGCAGCTCACGGGCCTGGACGGTGGTGACGTCCACCTTGACCTGGGCCTGCTTGCCGGCGGCGGAGCCGCCCTTGAGCTCGGAGGTGAAGGTGGCCGAACCGCCGGCCTCCAGGCCGGTGACGGCCTCGTCGATGCCGTCGAGCAGCTGGCCGGAGCCGATGGTGTAGGTGACGCCGCTGGCGACGCCGTCCTCCAGCACCTCGCCCTCGACCGAGGCCTCCAGGTCCACGACGACGACGTCGCCGTCGGCGGCGGCACGCTCCACGACGGTGGTGGAGGCGAAGCGCTCCCGCAGCTGCTCCAGGGCCTTGTCGACGTCCTCGTCGGACACCTCGACGGCGTCGACGGTGACCTCGATGCCGGAGTAGTCCGGGATCTCGATGACCGGGCGGATGTCCACCTCGGCGGTGAACTTCAGCTCCTGGCCGTCGTTGAACTCGGTGATGTCCACCTCGGGCTGGCCGAGGACGTTGAGCTCGCCCTCGTTGACCGCCTCCGTGTAGAACTTCGGCAGTGCGTCGTTGATGGCCTCTTCGAGGACCGCGCCACGGCCGAACCGCTGGTCGATGACGCGCGCGGGGATCTTGCCCTTACGGAAGCCCGGCACCGTGACCTGCTGGTTGATCTTCTTGTACGCCGCGTCGAGGCTGGGCTTGAGCTCCTCGAAGGGCACCTCGACAGTGAGTCGAACCCGGGTCGGGTTCAGAGTCTCGACGGCGCTCTTCACGGTTGGGTCTCCTTGGGGGCTTTACGTTGATGGGCGGCCGCTCGGCGATCGTGCGGGGCGGCTGGTGTTCGACCTGGCTTTTCCGCGTTTCAGTGGCCGACGACCCATCCTACCGGTACCACAATCCTGCGGCCGGGCCCTGCTCGGCACAGGGCGGCCGAGCACTGGTCGGGGTGGCCGGATTCGAACCGACGACCTTCCGCTCCCAAAGCGGACGCGCTACCAAGCTGCGCCACACCCCGTCGGTGCGACACGTAGAGTACATGCCTCCGCACACCCTGACGGCCATATGTGCCGTGCGCGGGAGCCGGGTCGATCGGCTACGATCTGATGTGCCAGAATGACTGGCCGTTGCGGGCGTAGCTCAATGGTAGAGCCCCAGTCTTCCAAACTGGCTACGCGGGTTCGATTCCCGTCGCCCGCTCTGCAGGACGTAGGCCCAGGTCAGGGGATGTATCCCCGAGCCTGGGTCTTCGTGTTCCCGGCAGCGGTCCAGGGCGGTGTGCCGGCCGCGTGCCCGTTCCGGCGGGAACCGTGTCCCGGAGCCCTTTATGATCATGACGTCGATCGCGTCGGCGATCTCGCGCTCCCGTTCCCGGTTGCCGGGCTGGTAAATCGGCGACGCCAGCGTGTCGCCCGTATGCCGAAGATCGTGGAATCGCGGACCCCCGCCGGTCGCTGGTGAGCTCCGCAATGGAACCGCGTACGCGAATCGTCCCGTGGTCGAGGTCGACATCCTGACGGGACAGACCGATTCAGCTCAGGGGTATGGACCGCGGATCAGGTCGTGATCCACCGCCGTGGCCATGATGCAGTCGAAGGAGTGACGAATAGAGCTCCGCCGTACGGAGGCGAGCGGACGCTCGCGCACCCTGCAGCGGCGTAACTCGCGAGAAGCGCCTTGCCCGTATCGGGGTAGCGCCAGTCCGCCGGCCAGTCGCCGGCCTCCCGCTCCGCGCGAAATGTCATCGGAGCGGGGGGCGACGCATGGTCAACGACGGCTCGTGGTGGTCGAGATGACCGGCTGAGTACCGTCAACGGCCATGACCATCAGGGCTGCGACGCGGTCGTCCCCACAGTGCGAGCGCCCTCCCGGGTTGTCCGGGGCTGTGGAAGAGCGCGCACACCGCCCACAAGGGGCGATGACACATGGGTGCCGGCTGCGGCAAGCACGGAAGGCTCCTCAGCGGAGTACGTTGGACACACCGAAGGCATTCCGAACCCCGGCTTCCGTGCCGGCGTCGTTTTCGGCGAATGCCTAGCCGGGCCAGTGAACGCATGGGCTTGATCCTTGATCACACGACGCACGATGAATCCCTCGGCCCTGACGGCGTACGACTCTCCCTGAAGCCGGTCACGGCCGCCCCGGGTCCCCTCGACGGAGCCTGGTGGCCCCGCTCACGCGATCTGGCGGCGGAACTCTCGGCACTTACGGCCACTCCGGACGCCCCATGGGGGCGGATCGCCCGTGTCGCCGTGAACCCGCACTTCTGGCCGGCCGTCCCCCGGAGGGTCGCCGTGGCCGGACATGTGGTGCCCGTCGATTGGTTCACAGCGGACCAGGACCCTCACAAGCTCCTGCTGCTCTCCCGCGACAGCGGACGCTGGGACCTTCTGGTCATTCCGCCGGAGACGGACTCCGCCACCGCCGCCCGCCTGTTGTCCGCCGCGGCCGATCCCCGCATCACCGCCACCGCCGGCCGCTTGTTGGCAGTGGAGCGCTCGCACGTCGCAGGAACCATATGAGGGTCTCGGACGCCCCCGTCACCGCTGCCCTCGCTGATGCGGCGAGCACCCTGGGAGCACTCATGAATCTGCGCGACACACAGCACGGGGGAACATACGGTTACGGCCCGCGCCTCCCGGTCGGGACCGGTCCGACCACACCGGCGGCGCCGGCACCGCCTCTCGTCAGGCACGACCGCCGTGACCACCGTGACGGGGGCCGTGGGCGACTGCGCCCGCCACGGCGCCGCCGGTCCCGCCGAGCACGGGTGTGAGAAGCATCGGCCTCGGCAGGCGAATGGTTCGTGGACGTCGCCGAAGCCGCAGATCCCCCAGGGGGCGCCCCTTGTTCGGGGCGCCCCCTGGAAGTCTTGCTTCCTCAAGGCGATGAGGATGGGGCTTGTTTCAGTCCTGGCACGTCATCTGGAAGCTCCATGCCATCTCGTCGTCGTCCGGTTCCTTCCACGGCGGCTTGGCGTGGCAGTTGCTGCCGTGCTCGTCATCGTCGTACTTGCCATGGTCGTCGTCGTACTTGCCGTGGTCGTCGTACTTGCCGTGGTCACCGCGGTGGTCGTGAGGGCCAGGACCGCCGGGGTAGCCGGGGTAGCCCGGGTAGCCCGGGTAGCCCGGGTAGCCGGGATAACCGGGGTAGCCCGGACGGCCGGGAGGACCGGCCGGACCTTCAGGACCTTCAGGACCTTCAGGACCTTCAGGGCCGGTCGGGCCGGCGGGACCACTCGGCCCAGCAGGACCACCAGGACCGGCAGGACCGGACGGGCCGGCAGGGCCGGCAGGACCACCAGGACCGGCAGGACCGGCAGGACCGGTCGGGCCGGTGTCACCGGGAGGACCAGAGGGTCCGGCAGGACCCGAGGGACCAGTGGGTCCGGCAGGGCCGGTCGGGCCGGTGTCACCGGGAGGACCAGAGGGTCCGGCAGGACCGGACGGACCAGTGGGTCCGGTCGGGCCGGTGGGTCCGGTCGGGCCGGTGGGTCCGGTCGGACCAACCACGCCGCAGGTCGGGACCGTGATCTTGTCGCTGATCAGGGTGACCGCGCCATTTTGTGCCAGGAGCCGGCCCGCGATCGCCGCGTTGGCCTCCACGGAAATGGACGTCAGGGCCATGATGGTGCCCTTGAAGTCGGCATTGGCGTTGATGGTGGCGGAGCTGCCCACCTGCCAGAACACGTTGCAGGCCTGCGCTCCGTTGACGAGTTTGACGGTGGTGCCCGTGTTCATGACCAGGGTCGAGCCGACCTGGAAGATGAAGACGGCGTTGGGGTCGCCTTTTGCGTCGAGGGTGACGGTTCCGTTGACGGCGAGATCCAGTGCCGCATCGGCGGTGTAGACGCCCGGGTCGAAGGACTGGTTGTCGAGCTGGGTGCCCGCGCTGCCGTTGGACGGCCTGCCGGCCGCGTCGTTGTAGGCGGTGGTCAGGTCGGACTTCGCCTGACCGGCGACGGCGTCGTTTACGTGCGTCGCTCCGAGGACAATTCCGGGCGGAAAGCCCGTCACCGAGGTGCCGGGACTCAGTCCTAGGTCGCCCAAGATGACGGTGGTGCCGAGGGTGTTGTCATTGGTGACTGTTTGTCCGGCCAGGACCCCGTAGGTCTTGGCGGTTCCCAGTCCCACCGCCGGAGGTGATACGGCGTGGGCGAGGGTCGTGATCATGGTGAGCGTCGCCATCAGCACAGCGATGGGGATCAGGAGCATTGGCGCCTTGAGCCCCTTGTGTAGGCGTATACGTCGCCTGCCTGGCGGAGAGGCCAGGACGGAATCCTCTGACATAGGGAGAGACCCTTTCTTGTGGCCGAGCCCGGCCACCCCTGCGAGGGGACTTCGAACTTGGGTAGTGAGCTCCGGTCGCCGAACCTCAGTCGCGTGCCAAATCAGCGGTCCCAAACCAAAGGGGGCCGGCGAGCAAGTGCTCACCGAAGGAAGCGACAAACCGCTGCTCACCAGCCAAAAGCTAGCAATGATCCTATAAAGGGCATATGCGCGGAGAGCCAAAGGAGTTATGGGGCGCGCCTGGTTCACTCTGCTGGTGGCGTCTACGCGCAACCGGGGGCATTGGGCCAGGCCCGGCAGACGGGAGCCCGGGCACCGCGGTTGTCCTCTGCCGGCGTGGCCGGACATCGAACGGGCACGGTGGGCCGCCGGCCAAGGGTTAACTGCTCTGCCGTGCGTGGCGGCGCTGGCACAAGCACGCCTCCCGGGCTCTCCTCCAGCGCCGCCATCAAATCCACCGCTGATACCGGCTCTTCCGGCTCCTGCAGCCCCGCGACGGTCAGCTTCGCGGCTCCCAGCTGCTCAAGCGCTGCCGCCTAACCGTCGGGTAGATCGCCGATTTTGACCCCTGCCAGCTGGTCCGTCAGCAGTTCTGCGAGCTCCAGCTCCCGCTCGGTCACCGGGGCCGCCGAGGACAGGTCACCTGGCTCGCGGATCTCCTCCGGCCACAGCAGCGTGTGCAGTACGAGCATCCCTCGGCACGGCCTCAGCACCGCCGGCCGCTCCCGGGTGCGCAAGGTGACCCTCGCGACCGCCCCGTCCCGTGCCGAGCAAGCACCGGATCGGCGTCGCGCTCGTCGACGAAGCCGAGGACGTCGACGTTGCGCTTCGTCGGAAGGGGAGTACAGCCGGGTCCTCATCGAGGAGCACCACGGCCACCCTGCCGCCGGTACTCCGGGATGGGCTCGACGTATACGGGAGGCTCCCCGGGCGGCACCTCCACCGCATCACGCCACGGCGCTCACACGTTCGTCTCCAAGACTGCGGGCGGGCCCGGCCAAGTCCGTCACCCCCGGCCATCCGACCGGCCTGCTCCCGGGTTCGCCCCTGCCGCCCGCCCGGCTCCCTCGACTGGCAGCCGCGGCCAGCGGGGATCGGGATGGGACCGCCCGGACGAAGCCCGTGGACGCGCGGGCCACTTGCCGGGCCACCCCAACGGAGTGGCGCGGCCGGGGTGGAGGGCCGGCCGCGCCAGGGGGGTGAGCTCAGGGGTCAGTTGTTGAAGACCGGGATGTTGTTGTTCACCCCTCCCCCGAAGAGACCGCCACCGCCGTTGTTGAAGACGGGGATGTTGTTGTTCACCCCTCCCCCGAAGAGACCACCGCCACCGTTGTTGAAGACCGGGATGTTGTTGTTCACCTGGCCCCCGAAGAAGCCACCGGTGTTGTTGAAGAGGGGGATGTTGTTGTTCACCCCGCCGCCGTCACTGACGTGAAGGCTGTGCTGCTGGGGTGCGGCCTGGACGGCGCTGACGTGGGCGGGGGCGGCCGCGAACGCGCTGGTCGGGAGCAGGGCGCCACCGGCGGCGAGGGTGGTGGCGGCGGTCAGCATGACGATCTTGCGGGTGCGGGACATGGCGGTTCTCCTCAGGCGATGCGGGGCGGGGATTCCGGACGACACCTTTTCGGGTATTCCGGCACCGGGGGGAATGTCCCGGTGGTTCCTTTCGGTCGGTATTGCGCGACCTCTTGACTCCAGTAAGCCCCGGCGTTCCGCCCGCGTCACGTCGCTGCATTTCGGGGCTTGACATGTGACCGGGGGCTGGTTAGAAGACGGCCCGCCGGTACCGCGGATCCCCTGGACCGGGCACCTCCGCATGCGTGGACGCCGGAGTCTGCGCAGGCTGGGAGGTGTGCCGGTGATCCACGGTGAGGAACGATGATCGTTACGGTGGTGTCGATGCCCGAGGGCACCGTCGCCCGCGCCGCCGTGTCGGAGGCGCGGGAGCGGCTCGCGGCGTCGCGCTTCCTGCTCGTGGACATCGAGGTGCCCGGGGAAGGACGGCCCGACGAGGCGCCGATCGCCCACAAACTCGGCTTGGAGGCCGAGGACCTGGCGTGGCTGGGCAGGGAGGGCGAAAGCGCGCGGGCGGAGTTCCACGGGGACAACGCCCGGTTCGTCGTACCGGTCATCGAGGACGACGAGGTCGCCCACCTCCACGTCTTCGTGACCGGGCGGTACCTGGTCACGGTCCACCGGGGGCCGAACACGCTCGTCGGGCGGTTCATCCCCCGGCTGCCGCACGAACGGCCCGCGGACACCACCGCCGCGCTCTTCCTGCTGCTGGAGGACGCCCTGGAGACCTTCCGCAAGTCCGCCGTGGAAGCGCTGCTGCAGGTGGAGGACCTCGAGGACGAGATGTTCGAGAGCCGGAACCCGCAGCAGGTGTACCGGCTGGCACAGCTGCGGCGGCGCGCGGCGCTGCTGCACCACGCCCTGCTGCCATACCTGCAGGCGACCGACGAGACCATCACCCGGCGGATGATGAGCGGCGGCTTCCCGGAGGAGCGGCAGCGGCTGGCCGCCTCGTACCAGCGGGCCGCGCGGATGGTGCTCTCCAGCATCGAGTCGCTCCAGGACGCCGCCCGGCGGGCGTTCGCCAGCTACTCCTCCCTGGTGTCCGGCGAGCAGAACGGTGTGATCAACCGGCTGGCCATCGTGTCGACGATCTTCCTTCCGCTGACCTTCCTGACCGGCTTCTTCGGCATGAACTTCACCTACATGACCGACGAGTTGGAGAGCAAGGTCGTCTTCTGGCTGCTCGCCGTGGGGCTGCAGGCGCTGGTCCTGTCCGTCGCCGTCTACGTGCTCCACCGCACCCGCATCTGGCGCAGACTGCGCGACGACGGGCGCGACGACCGCTGAGCGCCTCACTACATTGGCGGCATGGAGATCTGGATCAACCCCGCGTGCTCGAAGTGCCGCTCCGCGCTGCACCTGCTGGACGACGAGGGCGCGCAGTACACCGTGCGGCGCTACCTGGAGGATCCGCCCGACGCGGACGAGATCCGGGCGGTGCTGGAGCGGCTCGGGCTGGAGCCGTGGGACATCGTGCGGACCCAGGAGGCCGAGGCGAAGGAACTGGGACTGAAGGAGTGGCCGCGCGGGCCGGGTGAGCGGGACCGCTGGATCGGCGCGCTGGCGGCGCACCCGCGGCTGATCCAGCGTCCCATCATCACCGCCGAGGACGGCACGGCGGTGGTCGCGCGCTCCGAGGAGGCGGTGCGGGACGCGCTGGGCCGCGCCCCGGGCTCCGTCTAGAACACCGACAGCCCGGTGGCGGTGGTGAACGCGTCGAGGGCCGCCATGGCGCCGACGGAGTTGCCGGCCGGGTCGAGGCCGGGGCTCCATGCGCACAGGGCGCCCCGGCCAGGGAGGACGGCGAGGATGGCCCCGCCGACGCCGCTCTTGCCGGGCAGGCCCACGCGGTAGGCGAACTCCCCCGCGGCGTCGTAGGTGCCGCAGGTGAGCAGCACGGCGTTGAGGCGTTTGGCGTCGGTGCGGGACAGCAGCCGGCCGCCGTCGGCGCGCAGTCCGTGCCGGGCGAGGAAGCCGCCCGCAAGGGCGAGGTCGCGGCAGGAGGCCTCGAGGGCGCAGTGGCCGTAGTAGTGCTCCAGGACGGTGTCCACGGGGTTGTGCAGGTTGCCGAAGTGCGCGAGGAAGTGCGCCAGGGCGGCGTTGCGGTGGCCGTGGGCGGCCTCGGAGGCGGCGACCGCCAGGGCGGTGGTCAGGGCCGGGTTGCCCGACTCGGCGCGCAGCAGTTCGCGTACCGCGCCCGAGGCGTCGCCGGTGAGGGTCAGCAGGGCGTCGGTGACGACCAGGGCTCCGGCGTTGATGAAGGGATTGCGCGGGATGCCCTGCTCGGTCTCCAGCTGGATGAGCGAGTTGAAGGGGTTGCCGGAGGGCTCGCGGCCGACACGGCGCCACAGGGCGTCGCCGCCGTGGTGGAGCGCCAGGGCGAGCGTGAAGAGCTTGGAGACGCTCTGGACGGAGAACGGCTCGGCGAAGTCCCCGACGCCGTGGACCTCGCCCCCGACGGTGGCCAGGGCCATGCCGAAGGCACCGGCGTCGGCGGCCGCGAGGGCGGGGATGTAGTCGGCGACCTTGCCGCGGCCGAGCTCCGGAAGGGCCGCGGCCATGGCCTGTTCGAGGAAACGCTGGTAGTCCACCGGCCCATTGAACCCGGACCCCGGCGAACCCCGGCCCTAGCCGACCGGCACGCCCTGCGGGCCCTTGATCCGCTTCATGATCATCTGCGAGTTCACCTCGCTCACGCCCGGCAGGGCGATCAGCTTCTCGGTCCAGAAGCGCTCGTAGGCGTCGCTGTCGGCCACCGCGATCCGCAGCAGGCAGCCGGGCGCGCCGTAGAGCCGATAGGCCTCGACGATGTCGGGGATGGCCTGCACCTGCTCCTCGAAGGCGGCGACGGACTCGCGGTCCCGCCGTACCTCGACGGAGGCGAAGACCTCGAAACCGCGGCCGACGGCGGCCGGGTCGACGACGGCCCGGTAGCTCTGGATCACCCCGTCCTCCTCCAGCTGGCGCACCCTGCGCAGGCACGGGGAGGGGGTGAGGCCGACGCGGGCGGCCAGTTCCTGGTTGGTGAGCCGGCCGTCGGCCTGGAGCTCACGCAAGATTCTTCTGTCGATGGCATCCATGAGGGCGATAGATACCACGCTTGGGCGATCTACGCGGGCTGATTGGCAATCCGATGCCGGGGTTCACCGCATATCCTTGCCGCGGAGGAGTCAGACGAACACGCGAGTGAGGGACACGTGAAGCACATCGTCGTGATCGGCACCGGCGGCACGATCGCCAGCCGGTGGCAGGGGGCCGGGTACGCGGCCGAGGCCGCCGGCCACGAGGTGCTGGCGGCGGGCGCGGTCCCCGAGGGCGTCGAGGTGACCGTGCGCGACCTGTTCACGGTGAACAGCTCGCGGCTGACCTCCGCCCACCAGCTGGAACTGCTGCGGACCGTCCACGAGGTGCTGGCGGACCCGGGCGTGGACGGCGTCGTGGTGACCCACGGCACCGACACCATGGAGGAGTCCGCCTTCCTCCTGGACCTCCACCACGGCGACCGGCGCCCGGTGGTCCTCACCGGCGCCCAGCTCCCGCTGGACGCCGTGGACGGGGACGCGGCGGGCAACCTCTACGACGCGCTGCTGACCGCCGCGACCGGCGAGGACATCGGCGTGGTCATCACCTTCGGCGGCTTCGTGCACGCCGCCCAGGGCACGGTCAAGGCGCACACCCTGGACGTCCAGGCCTTCGCCGACCCCTCGGGCCGGCCGCTGGGACGGGTGAAGTTCGGCGAGATCGCCTGGGGCGCCCCCCGGCCGCGTGCCACGGCGCTGCCGCTGCCGGACGCACACGTCACGGCGCCGCGCGTCGACGTCGTCATGCACCACGTGGACGCCGACCCCGTGCTCTTCGAGGCCGCGCTGGGTGCGGGGGCCCAGGGCATCGTGCTGGTCGGCACCGGCGCGGGCAACGCGACGCCCGATTTCGTGGCGGCGGTCCGCCGCGCGGTCGACGCCGGGGTGCTGGTCGCCGTGAGCACCCGGGTGGCGGCCGGGCCGGTGGCGCCGATGTACACCGGGGGCGGCGCGGTGGACCTCGCCGCGGCCGGCGGTGTGCTGGCCGGGACGCTGCGCGCGGGGCAGGCCCGCATCGCCGTACTGGCGGCGTTGCTGTCCGCCCGGGACCCGCAGGAGCGGGCCGCCGCGCTGCGCCGCATCATCGGGACGGCCGAGGACCGCACACCGGCCGTCGCCTGACTCCCCGTCACTCGGCGCGGCCACCGCGCCGGGTGACGGGTGACCTGTGCCATGTGACGGGGACCGCTCAGAGGTTTATCTGGTTGATGGTGTCCGCCAACGAGTCGAGGAACTTGTTGATCGCCGGCGCCATGCCCGTGGAGGCAAGGAAGAAGCCGAAGAGCGCGGCGACGATGGCCGGACCGACCTTGAGCGTCTTGCCCCTTATCAGGACGATCATGATGATCGCCAACAACAGCACCACGGACAGGGAGATGGCCACTGGGGATCACATCCTCGGTCTGACGCCTCACCGTTCCGGGGGAGCAACGCAGCCGCACCCCCGCGACGTCCATCGTGCCACCTGCCACCGACACCGTGACCCCGCGGGACACCTCTTCCCCGCGCGCCGGGGTCGCACACCTGTGACGCAGGACATCGCGATCACTTCTGATCACTTCGGATGAGGACAATCTCGCAATTGCATGGCACGTTCGAGTGAATTTCCCCCAAACTATTTCCCCGCACATGCACTTGCCACACAAACGATCATCAAAAAACCTGCACAGACGCCAACCCGTGTGCCGATATGCCCCGTTCAACCCTTATATGACTGCCCATAGCGTCACGGAACGGGCAGTGGCATGACACATGCATTCCGGGGTAGCAGCGCCGCTACCGCCATTCCGATCGAGAATTTACTCAGGCAGAGGCGCCCGCTATGGTGCATCAAATGTTCCAGCCCCACCGCACGAACACCCTGTCCCCCGGCAGGACCCAGACCGGGAATTCCGTTCTCCCCGCTCCCCGCACGGAAGCCGCCCCCGCCCCCGGGCCGGCCGCCCCCGCGGGGTCCGCCGCCCCCGCCACCGCCTCCGCGCCCTCCGCCGGGCGCGACCCGTTCTTCGACAACGCCAAGTACCTCGCGATCGTCCTGGTCGCGATGGGCCACGCCTGGGAACCGCTCACCGGGCACAGCAGGGCCGCCGGCGCGCTCTACATCCTCGTGTACGCGTTCCACATGCCGGCCTTCATCGTCATCTCCGGCTACTTCTCGAAGAGTTTCGACGCCCGCCCGGACCGCGTCAGGAGACTGATCACCGGCATCGCCGTCCCGTACCTGCTCTTCGAGGCCGCCTACTCGCTCTTCAGGAACTGGGCCGACGACGCGGCGCCGCAACCGCTCAGCCTGCTCGACCCCTGGTACCTCACCTGGTTCCTCGCCGCCCTCTTCATCTGGCGCCTCACCGCCCCCATCTGGCGCATCGTCCGGCAGCCGGTCGCCGTCGCCCTGGTGATCGCGGCCCTCGCGTCCGTCACCCCGACCATCGGCGACGACCTGGAACTCCAGCGCGTCCTGCAGTTCCTGCCCTTCTTCGTGCTCGGCATGTGCCTGAAGGCGGAGCACTTCCACCTCGCCCGGCGCCGGGTGGTGCGCGTGCTGTCCGTTCCGGTGGGGCTCGCCGCGCTGGTCGTCTCCTACTGGGTGGCGCCCCGGATGGACCGGGCCTGGCTCTACCACCGCACGAGCGCCCAGGAACTGGGCGCGCCCTGGTGGACGGGGCCCGTCATGACGCTGGCGCTGTTCTGCTGCTCCCTGGCGCTGACGGTGTGCTTCTTCGCCTGGGTGCCGCGCCGCCGCATGTGGTTCACGGCCCTCGGCGCCGGCACGCTCTACGGGTACCTGCTGCACGGCTTCCTCGCCAAGGGCTCCCGCTTCGGCAGCTGGTACGACCAGGCCTGGATCCACACCCCGCTGGGCCAGGTCGTGGTCACCGCGATCGCCGTCGTGGTGGTCACCGCGCTGTGCACCCCTGCGGTGCAGCGGCTGTTCCGCTTCGCGATGGAGCCGAAGATGTCCTGGGCGTTCAGGCCGGCGGCTAGTCCCGGCACACGATGAGCAGGGCGCGGTCGTCGTTGACGTCCTTGGCGACCGCCTCGATCAGCTGCCAGGCCGCGCCGCGGAAGCCGTGGGCGACGTACCGGTCGGCCTCGCCGATGAGCCGGTCGATGCCTTCGGTGATGTCGCGGCCGGCGGCCTCGACCAGGCCGTCGGTGAAGAGCAGCAGGACGTCGCCGGAGCGCAGCGTGCCCTTCACGCTGTTGAACTCGGCGCCGTCGTACACCCCCAGCAGCGGCCCCTCGGCCGCCTTCTCCTCCCAGCGGCCGGTGCCCGCGCTGAGCTGCATGCCCGGCAGGTGGCCCGCGGAGAGCAGCTCGTAGTCGCCGGTCTCCACGTCCAGCACCAGGTGGACGGAGGTGGCGAAGCCCTCGTCCCAGTTCTGCCGGAGCAGGTAGCCGTTGGCGGCGGTGAGGAAGGCGTGCGGCGGCAGTGAGCCGAGCAGGCCGCCGAAGGCGCCGGAGAGCAGCAGGGCGCGGGAGCCGGCGTCCATGCCCTTGCCCGACACGTCGGTGAGGACGGCCTCCAGGATCCGCCCGCCCGAGGTGCGGGTGGCCACCACGAAGTCGCCGGAGAAGGACTGGCCGCCGGCCGGCCGCAGCGCCATCTCGGCGTGCCAGCCGTCGGGCAGCCGCGGCAGCCTGCTCTGCACCCGAATGCGCTCGCGCAGGTCGAAGAGCATCGTGCCGCCGCGCATCCAGGGCACGCCGACCCGGGCGCGGAACTGCGCGACGATCAGCCCGGCCAGGGCCACGGCCGCCACCACCAGCACGGTGCCCGGGGTCACCCGGCCGACGCCGTCGCGGTACGGGCCGAGGACGGCGGACTCCACGACCATCGCGGCGGCACTCGCCCCGTACAGCAGCAGAAGGCTGGAGGGGCGCAGCAGCAGGCCGCCGACGAGGACGGGCAGCACCAGGGTGGTGGGCGGGCACCATTGCGGCGCCAGCACCGTGGCCCAGGCGATCAGCGGGACACTGATCGTCAGGACGGTGAGGGCGAGCCAGTCGGCCGCGTCGCCGCGGAAGTAGTCCACGGCGGATTTGCGCAGGCCTACGCGGGCCCGGTGGACCGTCCTGCGCCACCGGGCCCCGAATCCGTCTCCTACCGGGCGTCGTGCCATGTTCCCGGCGACCCTATCCACCCTCACCCGTTCTCCGCATCGGAGGTGCCCCTCATGGTGCGCCGATTCGCCGCCACGACCGGCGAAAACCGTTCGCCCGCCCTTGGGGCGACTGGTAGGCAGGGCACATGACGGTGGAGTTGCGGGTTCTCGAGTCCGAACAGTGGGACGAGTGGTTCAGCACGCTGGAACGCGCGTTCGGCAGCGCGGTCTGGCCGGCGGAGGAGCGGGAGTTCGACCGCGGGGTGACCGAGTTCTCCCGGTCGATCGCGGCCTGGGACGGCGCGGAGGTCGTCGGCACCGCGGGGGCGTTCTCCTTCCGCATGGCGGTGCCGGGCGGCGCCGTGGTCCCGGCGGCGGGCGTCACCATGGTCAGCGTCGCCTCGACGCACCGCCGCCGCGGGCTGCTGACCTCGATGATGCGGCGGCAGCTGGACGAGGTGCACGAACGGGGCGAGCCCCTTGCGGTGCTCACGGCGTCCGAGCCGGCGATCTACGGCCGGTACGGCTACGAGGTCGCCACCCGCCAGACGACCTTGGAGGTCGACACCCTGCGCGCCGGCCTCACCGTGCCCGCGGGCGCCGACGGGGTCACCTTGCGCTTCGCCGACCCGCAGGAGGCCCTGGCGGCCTGCGAGGAGGTCTACGCGCGGCGGGTGCCCACCCGGCCGGGCATGCTGGAGCGGCGGCCGAACTGGGAGCGCAAGGGCGTGCTCGACCCGGAGGCGTTCCGGGACGGGGCGTCGAAACTGCTCTGCGTGGTCGCCGAGCGCGACGGGGAGGTGCGGGGCTACACGCGCTACGCGGTGAAGTCCGCCTGGAACGCGGCCGGACCGGACGGAACGGTGGTGCTGCGCGACCTGGAGGCACTGGATCCGGACACATACGCCGCCCTGTGGCACTACCTGTTCGGCATCGACCTCACCTGCCGCATCACCGCGCGCAACCGTCCCGCCGACGACCCGGTCCTGCACCTGGTCGACGACGTGCGCCGCTGCGGCGTGCGCGTCAGGGACGGCCTGCTGCTGCGCCCGGTCGAGGTGGGCGCGGCCCTGTCGGCCCGTACCTACGCTGCCCCGCTGGACGTCGTACTGGAGGTCTCGGACCCGTTCTGCCCCTGGAACGAGGGCCGCTGGCGGCTCGGCGGCGACGCCAAGGGCGCCACGTGCGAGCGGACGACGGACACCGCGGACCTGGCGCTGTCGGTGCGCGAGCTGGGCGCGGCCTACCTGGGCGACGTCTCGCTGACCGCGCTGGCGCGGGCGGGACGCGTGCGGGAACTGCAGCAGGGCGCGCTGCGGGAGGCCACGGTGGCTTTCGGCGGCGACGTCGCCCCCTGGCTGCCGCACGGCTTCTAGGTCCCCGCTCGGGCCCGTGTCCACCGGCCGGGGCGCTCCCTTGGGCGTGTCCCCGGCCGGCCCCTGGTCCGAGCGGGGCGTCAGCCCCGGACGGGCTGGCAGACGGGGCACCAGAAGAGGTTGCGCGCCACCAGGGAGGCGGCGCGCACCTCGGTGCCGCAGACGTGGCACGGCATCCCCGCACGGCGGTAGACGTAGACCTCGCCGCCGTGGTCGTCGATGCGCGGCGGACGGCCCATGGCCTCGGGGGTGTGCTCGGGGCGGACGGTGTCGATGCGGTTGTTCCGCACGCCCTCGCGCATCAGGGCCACCAGATCGGCCCAGATCGCGTCCCACCGCGCGCGGTCCAGGTCGCGTCCCGCCAGGTACGGGTCGACGCCGTGGCGGAAGAGGACCTCGGCGCGGTAGACGTTGCCGACGCCCGCGACGACCTTCTGGTCCATCAGCAGTGCGGCGATGCTGGTGCGGCTGCGTGCTATGCGGGCCCAGGCGCGCTCCCCGGTGTCGGCGGGCCGCAGCGGGTCAGGGCCGAGCCGGTCGTGTATGGCCTGCTTCTCGGCCCCGGTGATCAGCTCGCAGGCGGTCGGCCCGCGCAGGTCGGCGTGGTGCTCGTCGGTGGCCAGGCGCAGCCTGACCTGGCCGACGGGGGCCCCGCCCGGCCCGGTGCCGAAACCGGACTTCCCATACAGCCCGAGGTGGACGTGGACCCAGCCGACCGGGCCGAACCCCAGGAAGAGGTGCTTGCCGTGGGCCTCCGCGGACTCCATCACGGCGCCGTCCAGGAGGGCGGCGCCGTCGGAGAACTTGCCCTGCGGACTGCTCGCGCGGACCACCCGGCCGGCGAAGCGTGCCTCGTGGTCCGCGGCGAGGCGGTGGATCGTATGCCCCTCGGGCATGCCCGGATCAGCCCTCCTGCGGGTGGTGCGGCGGGATCGGGGGCAGCTCGCCGGTGGTCTCGTACGCGGTGAGCATGTCGATGCGGCGGGTGTGGCGCGGCTCACCCGAGTAGGGCGTGCCGAGGAAGACCTCGACGAACTTGGTGGCCTCGTCGGTGGTGTGCATGCGGGCGCCGACGCTGATGACGTTGGCGTCGTTGTGCTCGCGGCCGAGGGTCGCGGTCTCCTGGCTCCAGGCGAGCGCGGCCCGGACGCCCTTGACCTTGTTGGCCGCGATGGCCTCGCCGTTGCCCGAGCCGCCGATCACGATGCCGAGGGAGCCGGGGTCCGCGGCGGTGCGCTCCGCGGCGCGCAGGCAGAACGGCGGGTAGTCGTCCTGGGCGTCGTAGATGTGCGGGCCGCAGTCGACGGGCTCGTGCCCGTTGGCCTCGAGCCACTCCACGAGGTGGTTCTTGAGTTCAAAGCCGGCATGGTCGGAACCGAGGTACACGCGCATACGGACGAGTGTCGCACGGGCACGCTGGGCGACATGCCGTGGGTGCTGCGTGAGGGGGATTTGAGGGTGGCTTGAGGATAAGACAACAAAACGGAATCAAAGGTTCCCCGGCCGCGCCGGGCCGTGTTTCATGCCACCCCATGAGTACACGTCCCCCCACCCCAGTGGCCGGCTCCACCGCTGCGGCCCACGAGGCCACGACGGAACCGCAGGACGGCTCGGGCCTGAAGGCCGGGCTCAAGAACCGCCACCTGTCGATGATCGCGATCGGCGGCGTGATCGGCGCCGGCCTCTTCGTCGGCTCCGCGTCCGGCATCGCCGCCGCCGGTCCCGGCATCCTCCTGTCGTACGCCCTCGTCGGCACCATGGTCGTCTTCGTCATGCGCATGCTTGGCGAAATGGCGTCCGCGAACCCCACCTCCGGCTCCTTCTCGCCTACGCCGACCGCGCGCTGGGCCGCTGGGCGGGCTTCTCCATCGGCTGGCTGTACTGGTTCTTCTGGGTCGTGGTGCTGGCGGTCGAGGCGACCGCCGGGGCCAAGATCCTGGAGGGCTGGGTCCCGGCCGTGCCGCAGTGGGGCTGGGCGCTGATCGTGATGGTCGTGCTCACCGCGACCAACCTGGCCTCGGTGGCCTCCTACGGCGAGTTCGAGTTCTGGTTCGCCGGGATCAAGGTCGTGGCCATCGCCGGCTTCATCGTGCTCGGCGCGCTCGCGGTCCTCGGCGTGCTGCCCGGCAGCCACGACGACGCCGCGGGGCTGGGCAACCTCACCGCGCACGGCGGCTTCCTCCCCAACGGCCCCGGCAAGATCCTCACCGGTGTGCTGCTGGTCGTGTTCTCCTTCATGGGCAGCGAGATCGTCACACTGGCGGCCGGCGAGTCCGCCGACCCGGAGCGCGCGGTCACCAAGGCCACCAACAGCGTGATCTGGCGGATCGGCGTCTTCTACCTCGGCTCGATCTTCATCGTGGTGTCGCTGCTGCCGTGGAACGACCCGTCGATCATCAAGGACGGCTCCTACGTCGCCGCGCTGAACTCGATCGGCATCGCGCACGCCGGACAGATCATGAACGTGATCGTGCTCACGGCCGTGCTGTCCTGCCTCAACTCCGGCCTCTACACGGCCTCGCGCATGGCCTTCTCGCTGGGCCGGCGCGGTGACGCGCCCAAGGCGTTCGCCCGCACCACCAGGCGCGGTGTGCCGCAGGCGGCGATCCTGGGCTCGGTCGTCTTCGGCTTCGTCGCGGTCTTCTTCAACTACAAGTACCCCGACACCGTCTTCCTCTTCCTGCTCAACGCCTCCGGTGCGATCGCGCTGTTCGTGTGGCTGGTGATCTGCTTCTCGCAGCTGCGCATGCGGAAGATCATCCTGAAGGAGGCCCCGGAGCGGCTGCGGGTGCGGATGTGGCTGTACCCGTACCTGACCTGGGCGACGATCGCGATGATCGTGTTCGTGCTCGGCTACATGCTCACCGACACCGCCGACGGCGGCGGCCGGGACCAGGTGGTCGTCTCGGTGCTGGTGGGGCTCGGCGTGGTCGCCGTCGCGGTGGTGCGCCAACTGCTTCACAAGGGCCGGAAGGACTCCCCCACCCGGTCGTAGGCGGCCAGCGCGGCGGACCCGGCCGAAGCCGCGTACCAGACGTTCAGCTGGTACGACTTGCCCCCCTCGGTGAAGCCGAGCTGCCGTGCCCGCCAGGGCGCGCCGGCCTGGGTGAAGGCGTACTCCCACACGACGGCGGGACGACCGCGGAACGACGTCCGCTCCAGCCGGGTCTTCCGGTAGCCGGGCACGTCGTGGGAACCGGCCTCGAAGGCGCGCCACTGCTCCAGGAGATCGCCGCCCCGTGCGAGTGCGTACGAGGCGGCGATCTCCTGCTGTCCGTCCGGGGCGTGGTAGTGGACGTTGGACGGGCTCTTGGCGCTGCGCGTCCAGCCCCGCGGCGGCTCCCAGGCGAAGCCGGTCTCGTTGCGCTCCCCGGGGGCGGGCGCGCCGGTGGACGTCCCCGTGGACGAGGTGGCTCCGGTGGACGGGGGACGGCTGGTGCCCGCGACCACGGGGCCCTCGCGATGGCCGGTGCGCGGCGCGGTGAGCAGAACGACGGTGACGGCGACGGCCGCGGCGGCCGCTCCCGCGGTGGTCGGTTTCGACGCCCTCGCGGTGACCGCCGTGCAGGGCTGCGACCCGATTCCGAAGGCACAACTCCCGGACGGTTCGAACAGCGGATTCAGCTGCGCCGTCGGAAAACTGGCCGCGGGGAAGAGCAAGACATACACCGTGTCCGCGACCTACGACCTCCAGGGCAAGGGCAAGATCTGCCTGCCCGTGATGCTCGGCGACACCGGCACCCTGCTGTGGCAGCAGGGACCGGTCCCGTTCGGCACCAGCAAGCCCACGCCGAACGCACCCGACACCCCGCTGCTGCTGGGCACCGACAACGTGCCCTTCGGCCCCGACACCTCCGCGGGCGCCAGTCCCTCCGCGCCCGGCACGCTGCCGGACACCGGCGCTCCCGGCCGCACGGCCGTCCTCCTGCTGGGCGGCGGCCTGTTGCTGGCGGCGGGCGGCGCGGGCCTGTGGCTGACCCGGCGCGGGCCGGCACCGCGGCACTGACGGAGAACGGGTGGGGGCGGGGCCTTCGCCCCGCCCCCACCCGGGTGCGCCGCAGGTCGTAGCGGGTCAGCCGCGCCGGCCGACCAGCTTCCAGGCGGCGGGCAGCGCGCCCATGGCGAGGGCGGCCTTCACCGCGTCGCCGATCAGGTACGGCGTCAGGCCCAGCGCCACGGCCTGGCCCAGCGTCAGGTGCGCGGCCAGCGCGAGGTAGGGGACGCCCACGGCGTAGGTGACGGCGCTGCCGGCCACCATGACGCCGGCCATCCGCCACACGCTGCGGTCCGCGCCCCGCCGGGCCAGCGCGCCCACGAGCGCCGACGCCAGCGCCATGCCGAGGATGTAACCGAAGCTCGGCGCCGCCGCGCCCGACGAACCCTCCGCGAACCACGGCACGCCGGCGACACCGGCGACCGCGTACAGCGCGAGCGCCAGGAAGCCGCGGCGAGCCCCGAGGGCGGTGCCCACCAGCAGCGCGGCGAAGGTCTGGCCCGTCACGGGCACCGGCGACCCGGGGACCGGGACCGACAACTGCGCGGCCAGACCGGTCAGTACGGCGCCACCGGTGACGAGGGCCGCGTCGCGCAACCGCGAAGCGGGGATGAGGTCGGCGAGGACCGGGTGGGTCCGTACGGCGGAAGCGGCGGGAACTGCGCTGGCCATCGGGTGACTCCGCGGGGTGAGGGTCGGTTCGGGACACCGTGACGTTAACCCGCGTCGCCCCCGCCGATCATCGTCCGCCGATCACAAAGGCCTGATCACGGCGTTGGTCGGCTTCCTACAAGGATGCGGCGCCGGGCGTGAGCTTCGTCACCCGGGCCTTAGTGGGGTTTCTCCAATCGCCGCCGGAGCAGCGCCACCGGCCGGGTCCGGCACCGCTCCGACACCGCTCCGGCGCCCGTACGACGGCCTCCTATGCTGCCCGCATGAGCGCTCCGTCCTCCCCCTCCCGCGTCGGCGTCGTCGGCGAGGTCCTCGTCGACCTGCTGTGGCGTTCCGGGGAGCGGCAGGTCACCCCCGTGCCGGGCGGCAGCCCGGCCAACGTCGCGGTCGGCCTGCACCGGCTCGGGCGGCCCACCACCCTGGTCACCACGTGGGGCGACGACCCGCCCGGCGAGCTGGTGCGGGCGCACCTGGAGTCCACCGGGGTCGAGGTCGTCCGCGCCACGAGCCCGGCCGGGCGCACCACACTGGCGATGGCCTACCTGGACCGGGACGGCTCCGCCTCCTACGACTTCCTGGCCGCATGGGACCCGGAGCGGCTGCCGCTGCCCGCGGACACCGCGGTGCTGCACACCGGTTCGCTCGCCGCGGTGGTCGAACCGGGTGCGACGCGGGTGCTGGAACTCTGCCGCGACCTGCACGCCCTGCCGGGGCGCACCGTCGTCGCCGACCTCAACGTGCGGCCGGCCGTCCAGCCCGACCGGCTCGCCTACCGCCGGGCGTGCCTGCGGCTGGCCGGGGTCACGGACGTGGTCAAGGCCAGTGACGCCGACCTGGCCTGGCTCTTCCCGCGGCTCGCCCCGGAGGAGGCCGCCCGGGCGCTGCTCGCCGAGGGGCCGCGGCTCGCGGTCGTCACGCTGGGTCCGGACGGCGCGTTCGCGGTGACCGACGGCGCCCTGGTACGGGTGGCCGCGCCCGAGGTCGACGTCGTCGACACCATCGGCGCGGGCGACGCCTTCCAGGCGGCGCTGCTCGACGCGATCGCCGGCGAAGGCGTCCCGGCCTCGCGGGAGGAGCTCGCCGCGGTACTGGAGCGCTGCGTCACGGCCGCGGCGCTCAACTGCACGCGAGTGGGCGCCGATCCGCCGTCCCGCGCGGAGCTGGACGCGGCCCTCGCCGGACGGCACGCGTAGCGCCGCGCGGAAAATGCGCGGCCCCCGGCGGCAGGTGCTGGATACGCTCGCGGGATGGACGAGGCACGGCTGACCGGACAGGTACTGGTCTTCGACGCGGACGACACGTTGTGGGAGAACAACGTGGTCTTCGAGCGGGTGATAGAGGACTTCCTGGACTGGGTGGACCATCCCGTCCTGGACCGCGCGCAGATCAGGGCGCTGCTCAACGAGATCGAGGCGGCGAACGCGGTCGTCCACGGCTACGGCAGCAAGGTCTTCCTGCGCAGCCTCGGCGAGCTCCTGGAGCGGCTGCGGGAGCGGCCCGTCACGCAGGCCGAGCTCCGGCGGGTGGACGAGCTGGCGGTGGCCTTCGTGGAGCACCGGGTGGAGCTGATGCCCGGCGTGGCGAGCACGCTGGAGGAGCTGGGCACCCGCCACGAGCTGCTGCTGCTCACCAAGGGTGACGAGGATGAGCAGGCGCGCAAGGTGGCCGCCTCGGGGCTGGCCGACCGCTTCCGCGGGGTGCACATCGTGCCGGAGAAGGCCGCGGACACCTACCGCGCCCTGCTGGCGGAGTACGGCTACGCGCCAGGCAGGAGCTGGATGATCGGGAACTCCCCGAAGTCGGACATCCTGCCCGCG
This sequence comes from Streptomyces sp. PA03-1a, assembly GCF_033792805.1. Lineage (NCBI taxonomy): Bacteria > Bacillati > Actinomycetota > Actinomycetes > Kitasatosporales > Streptomycetaceae > Streptomyces > Streptomyces sp. PA03-1a. The sequence continues at coordinate 2,866 of NZ_JARAVO010000115.1, read as the reverse complement.
CGCGAGGCGGGGATGAGCGCGGTGTTCATCCCCAACGAGAACACCTGGGTGCTGGAGCAGTCCGAGCTCGACCCGGCCGACGGGCGGGTGCTGCGGCTGACGGCCTTTCCCGAACTGCTCCGGCACTTTTGAACCGGACCGGCAGCCTCAGTCGAAGACGGGGCCCTGGTCGCGGGTCCGCTTGATCTCGTAGAAGCCGGGGGTCGACGCGACGAGCAGGGTGCCGTCCCACAGGCGGGCCGCGGCCTCGCCCTTGGGCGCCGGGGTGACGACCGGACCGAAGAAGGCGATCTGCTCGCCGTCGGCGCCGGGCACCGCGATGACCGGGGTGCCGACGTCCTGGCCGACCTTGGAGATGCCCTCCTGGTGGGAGGCGCGCAGCTCCTCGTCGTAGGCGTCGCTGCGGGCGAAGTCGGCGAGGTCGGCGGGCAGGCCCGCCTCCTCCAGCGCGGCGACGATGACGTCGTGGTCCTTGTGTCCCAGGCCCTGGTTGTGGATACGCGTGCCCAGCGCGGTGTAGAGGGGGCCGAGCACCTTGCTGCCGTACTTCTGCTCGGCGGCGATGCAGACGCGGACCGGGCCCCAGGCCGTGGTCAGGAACTCCCGGTACTGCTCGGGCAGCTCGTCACGGTTCTCGTTGAGCACCGCGAGGCTCATCACGTGCCAGCGCACCTCGACGGGGCGCACCTTCTCCACCTCCAGCATCCAGCGTGAGGTCATCCACGCCCAAGGGCAGGCGGGGTCGAACCAGAAGTCCACCGGGGTGGGGGTGGTCGTGGTCTCGGTCACGGTTCTCTCCTCTGGGCATGATGCGGTGACACGTGGTCCGCAACGCGCAACGCCCTCGGTGCCATCCCCATTCCCGTGCGCCGCCGTCAGGGCCGACGTGCGAAGATGCGTGGCGTCCACAAGACAGATCCCACGACGGCGTGCGAAGGATGGAGACCCCGTGCCCGGTGAGAACCTCACGCGTGACGAGGCCCGAGAGCGGGCACGGCTGCTGGCCGTGGACGGTTACGAGGTCGCCCTCGACCTGCGGTCGGCGCTGCGTCCGCAGGAGCCGACGTTCCGGTCCGTGACCACCGTCAGGTTCCGCTGCACGGAGCCCGGCGCGTCCAGCTTCGCGGACCTGCTGGCGCCCTCCGTCACGTCGGTGACGCTCAACGGCCGGGAACTGGACCCCGCGGTGGTCTTCGACGGGACACGGATCGCGCTGGACGACCTGGCCGCCGAGAACGTCCTGGTCGTGGACGCGCAGTGCGCCTACAGCCGGACGGGCGAGGGCATGCACCGCTTCACCGACCCCGAGGACGGCGAGGTCTACCTCTACACGCAGTACGAGCCCGCCGACGCCCGCCGGGTCTTCGCCGACTTCGAGCAGCCCGACCTGAAGGCGCCGTTCACCTTCTCCGTCACGGCGCCCGAGTCCTGGGTGGTGCTGGGCAACGAGCGTGTCACCGAGGTCCGCGACGGCGGCGAGACCCGGCACTTCGCGCCGACCCGCCCGATCTCCACGTACATCACGGCCGTCGTCGCCGGGCCGTACCACATGGTCCACGACACCTACCGGCGCGCGCTGCCGGACGGTTCCGAGCTGGAGATCCCGCTGGGGGCGCTGTGCCGCAAGGGCCTCGCCCGGCACTTCGACGCCGAGGAGATCTTCACCGTCACCAAGCAGGGCCTGGACTTCTTCCACGACCACTTCGGCTACCCGTACCCCTTCGGGAAGTACGACCAGGCCTTCGTGCCCGAGTACAACATCGGCGCGATGGAGAACCCGGGGCTGGTCACCTTCCGCGAGGAGTACGTCTTCCGCGGCAAGGTCACCCAGGCGTCCTACGAGGGCCGGGCGAACGTCATCCTGCACGAGATGGCGCACATGTGGTTCGGCGACCTGGTCACCATGCGGTGGTGGGACGACCTGTGGCTGAAGGAGTCCTTCGCCGACTTCATGGGCGCGTTCTCGCTGGTGGAGGCCACCCGCTACAAGGAGGGCTGGATCACCTTCGCCAACCGCCGCAAGGCCTGGGCCTACCGCGCCGACCAGCTGCCCTCCACCCACCCGGTCACGGCCGACATCCGCGACCTGGAGGACGCCAAGCTCAACTTCGACGGCATCACCTACGCCAAGGGCGCCAGCGTGCTCAAGCAACTGGTCGCCTACGTCGGACGGGACGCCTTCCTGGAGGGCGCGCGCCGCTACTTCCAGCGCCACGCCTACGGCAACACCGAGCTGGGCGACCTGCTGTCGGTGCTGGCCGAGACCTCGGGGCGCGACATGGCCGGGTGGTCCCGGTCCTGGCTGCAGACCGCGGGCGTCAACTCGCTGACCCCGCAGGTGACGTACGACGCCGACGGGCGGATCGCCGAGCTGGCCGTGGTGCAGGAGGCCGCGCCCTCGCACCCCGAGCTGCGCCCGCACCGGGTCGTGGTGGGGCTCTACCGGCACACCCCGGACGGCACCGTGGAGCGCTACGCACGCGCCGAGACCGACGTCGCGGGCCCGCGCACGGTGGTGGGCGAGCTGGCCGGGGCGGAGCGGCCCGACCTGGTGCTGGTCAACGACGACGACCTGACCTACTGCAAGATCCGCTTCGACGAGGACTCCCTGACCACGGTCCGGGAGCACCTGGGCTCGCTCACCGACCCCATGGCCCGCGCCCTGGCGTGGTCCGCGGTGTGGAACATGACCCGCGACGGCCTGATGCCCGCCCGCGACTACCTCGGCCTGGTGCTGCGCTTCGCCGGCGCCGAGACCGACATCGGCGTCCTGCAGGGGCTGCACATGCAGGCCCGTACGGCCCTGAACGACTACGCGGCACCCGCCTGGCGCGGGCAGGGCGGGTGCCGCGTAGTCGTTCAGGGC
>NZ_JARAVO010000114.1:0-28563 GCF_033792805.1 Streptomyces sp. PA03-1a | reverse complement strand
ATCGGGTCCGGGACCAGGATCATGATGACGTCGGCCTCGGCCGCGGCCTCCGCAGGGCTCACCACGCGCAGGCCCTGCTCCTCGGCCTTCGCCTTGGACTTGGAGCCCTCGTGCAGACCGACCCGCACGTCCACACCCGAGTCGCGCAGCGACAGCGCGTGCGCGTGCCCCTGGCTCCCGTAGCCGATGACCGCGACCTTACGGCCCTGGATGATGGACAGGTCGGCATCGTCGTCGTAGAACAGCTCGGCCACTTCGGGTCTCTCCTTGGTGATCTGGGGGGTTGCCCACACACTACGTCCGCGGGCGGAATCAAGTTTTACGGTCTCGCTATGCGGTCCGGTCGAGGGCGCGCAGGGAGCGGTCGGTGATCGAGCGGGCGCCGCGGCCGATCGCGATCGTGCCCGACTGCACGAGCTCCTTGATGCCGAAGGGCTCCAGCATCTTCAGCATGGCCTCGAGCTTGTCGGCGCCGCCGGTGGCCTCGATGGTGACCGCCTCGGGCGAGACGTCCACGGTCTTGGCGCGGAACAGCTGGACGATCTCCACGATCTGGGAGCGGGACTCGTTGTCGGCGCGCACCTTCACCAGGACGAGTTCGCGCTGGACGGCGGCGGAGGGCTCCAGCTCGACGATCTTCAGGACGTTGACCAGCTTGTTCAGCTGCTTGGTGACCTGCTCCAGCGGGAGGTCCTCGATCACGTTCACCACGATGGTGATGCGGGAGATGTCGGCGTGCTCGGTGGTGCCGACGGCGAGGGAGTCGATGTTGAAGCCGCGCCGGGAGAACAGGGCGGTGATCCTGGCCAGGACGCCGGGCTTGTTCTCCACCAGGACGGAGAGCGTGTGCTTGGACATGTCGCGTCGTTCCTCTGCTTCTCTCTCGGTCCTCAGTCGTCCGCGGCGTCGCCGAAGTCGGGGCGGACGTCACGGGCGGCCATGATCTCGTCGTTGGAGGTGCCGGCGGCGACCATCGGCCACACCATGGCGTCCTCGTGGACGATGAAGTCCACGACGACCGGGCGGTCGTTGATGGCGTTGGCCTTCTCGATGACCTCGTCCAGCTCGTCGGGGGACTCGCAGCGCAGGCCGACGCAGCCCATGGCCTCCGACAGCTTGACGAAGTCCGGGACGCGGGTGCCGGCCGGCGGGGTCTGGCTGACGCCCTGGTGGGAGCCGCGGCCCGCGTTGGTCTCACCGGCGTGCAGGACGGTGTTGGAGTAGCGCTCGTTGTAGAAGAGCGACTGCCACTGCCGGACCATGCCCAGGGCGCCGTTGTTGATGATGGCGACCTTGATCGGGATGTTGTTCAGCGCGCAGGTGACCAGCTCCTGGTTGGTCATCTGGAAGCAGCCGTCGCCGTCGACCGCCCACACCGTCGCGCCGGGCCGGCCGGCCTTGGCGCCCATGGCCGCGGGGACGGCGTAGCCCATCGTCCCGGCGCCGCCGGAGTTGAACCAGGTGTTGGGCCGCTCGAAGGAGATGAACTGCGAGGCCCACATCTGGTGCTGGCCCACGCCGGCCGCGAAGAGGGTGCCCTCGGGGGCCAGCTCGCCGATCCGCTGGATGACCTGCTGCGGGGACAGGCTGCCGTCGGCGGGCAGGTCGTAACCGAGCGGGTAGGTGTCGCGCAGCCCGCTCAGCAGCTTCCACCAGTCGGCGTAGTCGCCGCGGCGGCCCGCCTCGTGGTCGGCCTGGACGGCGACGATCAGGTCCGCGATGACCTCACGGGCGTCACCCACGATCGGCACGTCGGCGACGCGGTTCTTGGAGATCTCGGCCGGGTCGATGTCGGCGTGCACGATCTTGGCGTACGGGGCGAAGGAGTCGAGCTTGCCGGTGACGCGGTCGTCGAAGCGGGCGCCGAGCGCGACGATCAGGTCGGCCTTCTGCAGGGCCGCGACGGCGGAGACCGAGCCGTGCATGCCGGGCATGCCGACGTGCTGGGCGTGGCTGTCGGGGAATGCGCCCAGCGCCATGAGGGTGGTGGTGACCGGGGCGCCGGTCAGCTCGGCCAGGATGCGCAGCTCGCCCGTGGCGCGGGCCTTGAGCACGCCGCCGCCGACGTACAGCACGGGGCGCTTGGCCTCGTTGATCAGCCGGGAGGCCTCGCGGATCTGCTTGGCGTGCGGCTTGGTGACCGGGCGGTAGCCGGGCAGGTCGGCGGTGGGCGGCCAGGAGAACGTGGTCTGCGACTGCAGGGCGTCCTTGGCGATGTCGACCAGGACCGGGCCGGGGCGGCCGGTGGAGGCGATGTGGAAGGCCTCGGCGATGGTGCGCGGGATGTCGTCCGCGTTGGTGACGAGGAAGTTGTGCTTGGTGATCGGCATCGTGATGCCGCAGATGTCCGCCTCCTGGAAGGCGTCGGTGCCGATCGCCTTGGAGGCCACCTGGCCGGTGATCGCCACGATGGGGACCGAGTCCATGTGGGCGTCGGCGATCGGGGTCACCAGGTTGGTCGCGCCCGGGCCCGAGGTCGCCATGCAGACGCCGACCTTGCCGGTGGCCTGCGCGTAGCCGGTGGCGGCGTGGCCCGCCCCCTGCTCGTGCCGGACCAGGACGTGGCGCACCTTCGAGGAATCCATGAGCGGGTCGTACGCGGGAAGGATCGCACCACCCGGGATGCCGAACACCGTGTCGGCACCGACCGCCTCAAGAGAACGAATGAGGGACTGGGCGCCCGTGACGCGCTCGGCGGGAGTGGGCTGCGGCGCGGCGCCGCGGGCCCGCGGCTGCGGGTGGTGGGCCCCGGTGGCCTGCTCGGTCATCTGGTTCTCATCTCTCAGGAGTTTGAGGGTGGAGAGGGCGGTATGTCTGGATCCCAGGCAACAAAAAACCCCTCGTGCCGGCAGGCAAGCGAGGGGAGCGCGTCGGTGCGTTCCACGAGGCGGTCAGGGGCCCCGGGTCAGCCGACGCGCTTTCCAAGTACGAGAATTCGGGTGCGCATGGGACTGACCTTCCTCCTCGCGAGCAGGGAGTGTCAAGCGGGTGGGACAGGCGTCTCATTATTTGAGCGTAGCTCGTCCGCCTTACGTGTGCCGCGCACGGAGATCCGGCTGCTGCCGAGCGGGACCGGCCCACCGGGCACCGGGTAGCCCCCGCGGGTCAGCGAGGAGCGCAGCCGGTGCTCGTCCAGCGGCCCCGAGAATGCCATGCCCTGGCCGTGGGTGCAGCTCATCTCACGCAGGACCAGCACCTGCTCGGGACGGTCCACGCCCTCGGCCACCGAGCGGATCCCGAGGTCCTCGGCGATGCGCAGCAGCCCCGTGGTGATCTTCCGCAGCCGTGATGACTCCACGACGCCCTCGGTGAGCCCCCGGTCCAGCTTGAGCACGTCGACGGGGAGCCGTCGCAGCGCGTTCATGGGCGCGTAGCCGCTGCCGAATCCCTCCAGGGAGATGCGCACCCCGAGCCGGCTCAGCGCGGTCAGCCGTCGCTCCAGCTCGTCCAGGGAGATCCGCGGGTCCTGGTCGGCGATCTGCAGGACGAGGCAGTCCGGTGGCAGCCCGTGCCGTTCGAGCAGGGCCTCGACGTCCTTGGTGGGCAGCTCGCGGTGCATCAGGCGCCGGGTGGACAGCCGTACGGCGACGGGGACCGGGCAGCCCGCGGCGCGGCGCAGCGCGGCCTGGCCGACCGCCTCCTCCAGCAGCCAGCGGGCCAGCTGCGCGGTGCGGTCGGTGTCCTCCGCGACCCGCAGGAACTCCGCGGGGGTGAAGAGGATGCCCTGCGCGGAGCGCCAGCGGGCCTGCGCCTCGACCGCGGTCACCTCGCCGGTGCCGAGGTCGACCACGGGCTGGTGGAGCAGGGCGAACTCGCCGTCCCGCAGGGCCGTGCGCAGCCGCCCCGCCAGCTCGGCCCGGCGCACCACCTCGGCCTGCATGGCGGGCGCGTACATCTCGACCCGGCCCTTGCCGGCCTGCTTGGCCCGGTACATCGCCAGGTCGGCGTTGCGCAGCAGCTCGCCGGCGCTGACCCCGGGGTCGGCGAAGGCCACGCCGATGCTGGCGGCCACCCGGACCTCGGTGCCGTCCACCCGGTACGGCTCGGAGAGGGCGGCGCGGAGCCGGTCGGCGACCTCGTGGACCTGGTACTCGCGCAGATGGCGGTCGGCGCTGGTGCCGCAGATGAGGGCGGCGAACTCGTCGCCGCCCAGGCGTGCGGCGGTGTCGCCGGCGCGCACCGAGTCCCGCAGGCGCCGCGCCGCCTGGACGAGGAGTTCGTCGCCGGCCTGGTGGCCGACGGTGTCGTTGACCGCCTTGAAGCCGTCGAGGTCGATGAAGAGCACCGCCGTGGTGCCGGTGTCGCCGTCGCCGGCCCGGCGGCCGCCGATCGCCTGGCGGATCCGTTCGGTGAACAGGGCCCGGTTGGGCAGGTCGGTGAGCGGGTCGTGCGAGGCGTTGTGCTGCAGCTGGGCCTGGAGCCGGACGCGCTCGGTGACGTCCCGGCTGTTGAAGATCAGGCCGCCCTGGTGGCGGTTGACGATCGACTCGACGTTGAGCCAGCTGCCGTCACCGTGCCGTATGCGGCACTCGATGCGGGTGGCGGGCTCCTCGGCCGCGTGGGCGGCCAGGAAGCGGCGCACCTCGTGCACCACCCGGCCCAGGTCCTCGGGATGGATGTGGGTGGCGAACTCGGTGCCGACCCACTCCTCGGGGTCGCAGCCGTACACGCCCTTCGCGGCGGGGCTCACGTAGCGCAGCACGCCGGTCGGCGAGGCGATCATGATGACGTCGCTGGAGCCCTGCACGAGCGACCGGAAGTGGTTCTCCTTCTGGGCCAGCTCATGGGTGAGGGCCATGTTGTCCAGAAGCATGATCCCTTGGCGCACGACCAGGGCGAGCACCACGGTGCAGCCGGTCAGGAGCACCACCCGGTCGCTCTTGCGACCGTCGATGACGTTGTAGAGGATGCCGAGCACGCAGACCGCGGCGGCCAGGTACGGGGTCAGCGCCGCCAGTGAGCCGCTCACCCGGCGACCCTGCTCCTGTTGCCGTTCGGCGGTCGCCCGCTCCGCGGCCACCCGCTCGCCGACCCAGGGGGCGTAGGCGAGCAGCATGCTGCCGGCGAACCATCCGGCGTCCAGGATCTGGCCGGAGCTGTAGTGCTCGCGCAGCAGGGGCGAGGTGAACAGCGCGTCGCACAGCACGGTCAGGGCGAGGGAGGCGATGGCGGTGTTCACCGCCGCCCGGTTGGCCGAGGAGCGCCGGAAGTGCAGCGCCAGCACCATGCTGACGAGCATGATGTCCAGCAGCGGGTACGCCAGGGACAGGGCGATGCGCGCGGTGCTGCGCCCCTCCCACAGGGCCGTCTGGGCCAGGGCGAGGGTCCACGAGAGGGTCAGCAGGGAGCCGCCGATCAGCCAGGCGTCCAGTCCGAGGCAGACCCAGCCGGCCCGGGTGACCGGCCGCTTGGCGAGCACCAGCAGCCCGATGATCGCGGGAGGGGCGAAGAGCAGGAAGCAGAAGTCGGCGACCGAGGTGCGCGGCACGTCGTCGCGCAGCACGACCTCGTACCAGCCCCAGATGCCGTTGCCGAGCGCGACCATGGCGGAGGAGACGGCGAACAGCGCCCACGCGGGACGGTACCGGTCGGCGGGGGCCCTGTGGACGTAGACCAGGCAGGAGACGGCCGCGGCCAGCGCGGCCACGGAGAGCCCGAAGTCGCCCATGACCAGGGCCAGCCCGGTGGATCCCCAGCCGAAGGCCGATCCGATGGCGTAGCCGCCGCAGAGCACGGCCAGCAGCATCTGGGGCAGCAGGCCGGTCCGGTTGCCCGGCGCGGACGCCTGCGAGAGGACCGCACCGGGCGCGCTCACGGCGTCGTCCCGTGACGCCGTGAGCGTCCCCGGCACGGTGTGCTGTGGTCCAGCGTCGGATGCTCTCTCCATTGGCCGTACATCGCCCGTCGCCCCCCATCAAGTCCTGAGTCGTCCCACGCCCGTTCGCAGCTCGCCGAGCCACGCCGGTCGTGTTCCCCCAGTGCGGGACGATACACCAGTTCAGTCACTCAGGGACATAGTTCCTCTACACAGCGTGACCACGCGTAGCGTCCTGCCCCACGCGTGGGGCACCCGGTGCCACGGCGCGGTCAGGTGGTCATGACGACGTTCGCGAGGTCCTGGCCGGCCGCGAAACGGCGGAGTTGCTCGCGGAGCAGCCGCTTGGCCCTGGGCAGGAACGCGGAGGTGCTGCCGCCGACGTGCGGGCTGATCAGGACGCCCGGGGCGTGCCACAGCGGGTGTCCCGGAGGCAGCGGCTCGGGATCGGTGACATCGAGTGCCGCCTGGAGGCGGCCGGCCTCCAGCTCCCCGAGGAGCGCCTTGGTGTCCACCACGGGTCCGCGGGCGACGTTCACCAGCAGGGCCCCGTCCTTCATCCCGGCCAGGAACCGCGCGTCGGCCAGATGGCGGGTGTCCGCGGTGAGCGGGGTCGACAGGACGACCACGTCCGCCTCCGGCAGCAGCCGCGGCAGGTCCCCCAGGGCGTGCACGGGGCCGCGCGGGGAGCGCCGGGCCAGCCGCGCGACCCGGGTGACGTGGCATTCGAAGGGGGTGAGCCGGTCCTCGATGGCCGCGCCGATCGATCCGTAGCCGACGATGAGCACGTGCTTGTCGGCGAGCGCCGGGTAGAAGCCGGCGTGCCATTCCTCGGCGTCCTGGCCGCGTACGAAGCGGGGGATGCCCCGCAGGGCCGCAAGGGTGAGGGTGACGGCCAGCTCGGCGGTGCTGGCCTCGTGCACCCCGCGGGCGTTGCACAGCCGCACGCCCGGCGGGAGCTGCCGCAGGTAGGGCAGGACGTGGTCGACACCGGCGCTGAGGGTCTGCACCACACCGACCCCGGACATCCGGGGCAACGGGCGGCCGGCGACCTCAGGGCCCTTCATGTAGGGCACGACGTAGAACGCGGCGTCGGCCGGGTCGGCCGGGAACTCCTCGGCACCGTCCCAGAAGAGGTAGTCGAGCTCTGCGGGGAGCCCTTCGACGTCCGTTGCGGGGATCGGGAGCCAGACCGTGGGGCGGTGGTTCCGGGTGATGTCAGCCATGGTCAGGAGGCTATGGCACAGTGGGGCGGCGCGAGAGGTCAGCGGAGGTCAGCCAGGTGGAGTGCAGGACGGTCGGATCGGCGGCTCTGGAGGTGGGCGCCGTCGGCCTGGGATGCATGCCGATGAGCTGGGCGTACACGGCGTCCCGGCAGGACGGCGAATCGTCACTGCGGGCCGTGCACGCGGCGGTCGACCACGGCACGACGCTGCTGGACACCGCCGACATGTACGGGCCGTTCACCAACGAGCTGCTGCTGGGCCGGGTGCTGAAGGAGCGTCGCCGGGAGGTCTTCGTCTCCACCAAGTGCGGACTGCTCGTCGGTGAGCAGCACCTGGTGGCCAACGGCCGTCCCTCGTACGTGAAGCGGGCCTGCGACGCGTCGCTGCGGCGGCTGCAGACGGACGTGATCGACCTCTACCAGTTGCACCGGGCCGATCCGGAGGTCCCCGTCGAGGAGACCTGGGGCGCCATGGCGGAGCTGGTCGCGGCCGGCAAGGTGCGCGCGCTGGGGTGGTGCGCGGTGGGCGCGCGGGCGGCCCGGCGCCCGGGTGCGGGCATATACGACGAGACACTGCGGCAGTTGCGCCGCGCCCAGCAGGTCTTCCCGGTCAGCTGCGTGCAGGCCGAGCTGTCGGTGTGGTCGCCCGAGGCGCTGGCGCAGCTGCTGCCCTGGTGCACGCAGCGCGGGGTCGGGTTCATGGCCGCGATGCCGCTCGGCAACGGCTTCCTGACGGGCACGCTCACCCCCGGACAGGGCTTCGAGCCGGATGACGTACGGGCCCGCCATCCCCGGTTCACGGCCGAGATGATGGCCGCCAACCAGCCGATCGTCGCGGGACTGCGCCGGGTCGCCGAGGTGCACGGTGCGACCCCCGCGCAGGTCGCGCTGGCCTGGGTGCTCGCCCAGGGACCGCAGGTCGTGCCGATCCCCGGGGCGAAGCGGGAGCGGTGGACGGTGGAGAACGCCGGCGCCGCGGAACTGCGCCTGTCCGACGAGGACTTCGCGGAGATCGCGGCGCTGCCGCCGGCCCGGGGTTCCTGGGACTGAGGTCGCCACCGGGACCAACGGGGCCACCGGGGCCGGAAGGACCCGGGGGACCTGCGGGGAGGGCGACGGGAAATCCACGGCATGCGGCGGGAACCGTGAAGGGCCGGGCGGTGTAGTGAGGGATGTGATGTTCTTGGAGTCCGAGCCGGAGAACCCCCGGGAGGGAAGCGTGCGACGCCGTGCCGCCGTCGTGACCGCCGCGCTGGCCGGTGCCGCGCTGCTCGCCACCGGATGCTCCTCGGACGGTGGTTCCGCCCCGGCTCCCCCGGGCTCCGCCGCCACGCGCTCGTCGGCGCCGCCCTCCGGGGGCGGCGACGGGGCCTCGGCACCGGCGAAGGGCACGGCCGAGGTGACCGGCACCGTCGCGACCGGGCTCACCACCCCGTGGGGCGTGGCCGTGCTGGCCGAGGGCGATCTGCTGGTGGCCTCCCGGGACACCGGCCGGGTCGTCCGGGTGGCCGCCGGCAGCGGCCGCACGACGCAGGTCGGCACGGTGCCCGGGGTCTCCTCGGGCGGCGAGGGCGGCCTCCTGGGGCTCGCCGTCTCACGGGACTTCGCGACCGACCACCTGGTGTACGCCTACTTCACCACCGCCTCGGACAACCGCATCGCGCGCATGCTCTACGACCCGGCGAAGCCGGCCGGGGAGCAGTTGGGCGCCCCGGACACGATCCTGCGCGGCATCCCGCACGGCGCCATCCACAACGGCGGGCGGATCGCCTTCGGCCCCGACGGCATGCTCTACGCGGGCACGGGCGAGAGCGGCGACCGAGGCCTGGCGCAGGACAAGAAGTCCCTGGGCGGCAAGATCCTGCGGATGACCCCCGACGGCGAGCCGGCGCACGGCAATCCCGAGGCGGACTCCGTCGTCTACTCCTACGGGCACCGCAATGTGCAGGGCCTGGCCTGGGACGGCCAGGGGCGGCTGTGGGCCGCGGAGTTCGGGCAGGACACCTGGGACGAGCTGAATCTGATCGAGCCGGGGAGGAACTACGGCTGGCCGGTCGTGGAGGGCCTCGCCCATCGCGACGGCTACGCGGACCCGATCGCGCAGTGGCGCACCGACGACGCCTCGCCCAGCGGCATCGCCTACGCGGACGGCTCGATCTGGATGGCCTCGCTGCGCGGCGCCCGCCTGTGGCGGATCCCGCTGGCCGGTACGAAGGCCGCGGCCGACCCGCAGGCGTTCTTCGTCGGAGAGTACGGCCGGCTGCGCACCGTCGTCACCGATCCGGACGGCGGTCTGCTGCTGACCACCAGCAACACCGACGGCCGCGGCGAGCCCCGCAAGGGCGACGACCGGATCCTGCGGCTGCGGGTGAGCTGATCCACGACACCTTGGGGGTGCGATGTTCAACGCGCTGGACGAGCTGTTCGCGCCGGGCCGCAGGCACGCCGAGGACGAGCGCAACCGCCTGGAGCTGGTGCGCGACGAGGAGGGCGACGCGGATCCGGGCCGGGGCCCCGTCGACCTGGACTCGGGCACCGTGCTGATACGTCCGCCGCGGGCCGGCACCTAGCTGTATTGATCACGAGCGTTGTTGACACCGGTCCGGGCTTGATCAAAGCGAAGACCTCCGGTGTGGTGGAGCTGTCTGGGACTGCACCACACGGAGGTCTTCGTGTCCCACCGTGATACCCGGCTGACCGTTCACGGCAGGCGGCTGCTGGTCGAACGTGTCTGCGCGGGTCGCCCTGTCGCGCATGTGGCCGCCAAAATGGGCATCTCCCGCGCCACCGCCCACAAATGGGTCCGCCGCTGGCGAGCCGAGGGCGAGGCAGGCCTCGCCGACCGCTCCAGCCGGCCCCGCACCACACCGCATCGAACCCCGGCGGCCGGTTCAGCCCGGCTGCCCGGCGAACAGCCGCAGCCGGTGGGCGAGCGCGGCCGCCTCGCCGCGGCCCGAGACACCGAGCTTGGCGAGGATGTTGGAGACGTGCACGCTCGCGGTCTTCGGCGAGATGAACAGCTCCTCGGCGATGCGGCGGTTGGTGTAGCCGGCGGCGACCCGGCGCAGCACCTCCCGCTCGCGCGCGGTCAGGCCGAAGGGCTCCGGTTCCCCGGCGGCTTCGGGCGCGGCGGCCTCCTCCGGTTCCTCCAGCACCAGCCGGCCCCGCCGGGCGAGCAGCCGGACGGCGTCGCGCAGCGGGACGGCCCCCAGGGAGTCGGCGACCCCGCACGCCCCGCGCAGCAGGGCGGCCGCGCGGTCGCGGGCACCGGGATCGTGCCGGGCGAGCAGGGCCTCGGCCTGCCGGAGCCGTACCAGGGCGAGCGGGTACGGGCGGTCGAGGGCGGCGAAGGCCTCCCCGGCGGCGGCCCAGGGTCCGGGGTCGGTGCTCCCGTCGGCGCGCAGCAGTTCGGCCTCGACCAGCAGGGCGTGGGCGGCCCACACCGGTGACAGCCGGGGCAGCCGGCCGGCCGCCTTGCGGATGAGGGCGAGCATCTCGGGGCGGCCGGCCTCCGCGCCGGGCAGCCCCAGCGCGTCCGCCTCCACGGCGGCCGCGGTGTGCAGCATGGGCCAGACGTAGCGGTGGAACGCGGACGGGAACCCCGCCTCCAGCGCGGCGCGCACCGCGGCCCGCGCCTCCAGGAAGCGTCCGCGCCCGGCGGCGACGGCGATGGTCAGATGCCGCAGCGGCAGGGTGTTCTGCGGCTGGTGGTCCCGGGGGCCCAGATGGTCCCGGGCGGCGGCGACCTCGGCCTCGGCGCGGTCGTACTCCCCGCGCAGCACGGCGAGATGGGCCAGCAGCGTCGCGGCCCAGCCGAGGTACAGGGCGTGGTTGGTGTTCTCCCGGCCGCGGACGGCGACCTCGGCCGCCTCGTCCCAGCGGCCGAGGGCGAGCAGGGACTCGGCCTGGTTGGCGGAGGCGAAGGTGGCGCCGTCGCGCAGCCCGTGGCGGGTGGCGCCCTCCACTCCACGGCGGGCCACCGCGATCGCCTCCTCCGAGCGGCCCACGGCCTCCAGCAGGGCGGCGAGGTTGGCGTCGGCGTTCACCGTGAGGTTGCCGTACCGGGCGGCGGCGGCCCGTTCGCGGGCGGCCTCCAGCTCGGCGATGCCGGCGTCGGCGTCACCTGTGTCGGCGAGCAGGATGCCCAGGGTGACCCGGGCGTGGAGCTCCGTCTCCTCGGCACCGACGAGCCGGGCCAGCTCGATGGCGCGCTCCGCCGTGGTGATGCCGTCCGGCCCCGGGTCGTGCATCATCGCCCACCCGGCCACGCTCTCCAGCACCTCGGCGTGGACCGGGGACGGCGGCAGCCCGCGGACGAGTTCCTGGGCCTCGGCGATCTCCGCCCAGCCGTCGCCGCGGCCCATCGCGACCATCAGCCGGGAGCGCTGGATCCAGAACCAGGCGGCGCGCAGCGGGTCGCCGGAACGCTCCAGCAGGCGCAGCGCCCGCTTGGTGACCTCGTAGGCGCCCTCGCGGTCGGCGCTCAGGCGCGCGGCCACGGTCGTCTCGGCGAGCAGGTCCATGTACTGCAGGGGCTTGCTGCCCGGGTCGCAGCCGCATGGCGGGAACACCTCGACGTAGTCGACGGGCCGCAGTTCCTCGCGGACCTCTCCGGGGGTGTCGTCCCACAGCTCCAGGGCGCGTTCGAGCAGCCGGTGCTGTTCGGCGTAGGCGTGCCGGCGCCGCGCCTCGACGGAGGCCCGCAGCACGGCGGGCAGCGCCTTGGCGGGCTCGTGGGCGTGGTACCAGTAACTGGCCAGCCGGGCCGGGAGTTCGTCGGCGGGCACCAGAGTGGGGTCGGCCTCCAGGGCCTGCGCGTAGCGGCGGTTGATGCGGCTGCGCTCGCCGGGCAGCAGGTCGTCGCCGACGGCCTCACGGACCAGCGAGTGCCGGAAGCGGTAGCCGTCGCCGTCGTCGGTGGGGAGCAGGATCTTGGCGCCCACGGCGGAGCGCAGGGCTTCGATGAGTTCGTCCTCACCGAGCCCTGCGACGGCCTCCAGCAGCCGGTACTCGACGGCGGAGCCGCCCTCGGCGACGACGCGGGCGACGCGCTGCGCGGTCTCGGGCAGTGTCTCGACCCGGACGAGCAGCAGGTCGCGCAGGCTGTCGCTGAGGCCGGTGCGGCAGCCCTGGGTGATGCTGCAGGCGAGTTCCTCGACGAAGAAGGGGTTGCCGTCGGAACGGCCGAAGACCCGGTCGACCATGCTCGGCGAGGGCTCGGAGTCGAGGATGCCGGCCACCTGGGCGCGGACCTCGCCGCGGTTGAACCGGGACAGCTCCAGGCGCACCACGGAACGCATCCGGTCGAGCTCGGCGAGGAAGGGCCGCAGCGGGTGGCGCCGGTGGATGTCGTCGGAGCGGTAGGTGGCCAGGACGACGAGCCGGCCGCGGGAGAGCGAGCGCAGCAGGTAGCCGAGGAGTTCGCGGGTCGAGCGGTCGGCCCAGTGCAGGTCCTCGAGGGCGACGACGAGCGTGCGCTCCTCCGACAACCGTTCCAGCAGCCGCGAGGTGAGCTCGAAGAGCCGGGCGCGGCCGTGCTCGTCGCGCTGGTCGGCGAGGGGGTCGGGGCCGTCCGTCCCGCCCAGGCCGGGCAGCAGGCGGGCGAGTTCGCCCTCGCTGCCGGCGGCCGCGGCGACCAGTTCGTCGCCGAACCTGCGGTGCAGGGCGCGCAGGATCGTCGCGACGGGGGCGAACGGCAGCCCGTCCGCGCCGATCTCCACGCAGGCGCCGACGGCGGTCACGGTCCCCGGTCCGTCCTGCGCCGCGGCGAGGAACTCCTCGACGAGCCGGGTCTTGCCGACGCCGGCCTCGCCGCCGATCACCAACGCCTGCGGCTCGCCCGCGTGAGCGCGGGCGAGCGCGGAGGTGAGGCGGGTCAGTTCGCGGGTGCGGCCGACGAACACCGGGCTGACCGACTGGTTCTGCACGGTCCCGAGCATCGCACGGGGCCCTGACGGCGCGGTACCGGTTTGCACCGGCACCACGGTGCTCATCCGGCGGCCCTCGGCCGCCGGGTGACCCGGCCGGCCCTCCTTCCGTGCCGCCTTCCCTCGTCCTGGTCGGCGGCGGCCACGCACCGGCCGCCTGCGGTGCGGGCGGCCTCGCGGGCGGCCTCGCGGGCCTGGTGCGCCAGGCGGTACTCGGCGGCCTCGCGCAGCAGTTGCTCCGTGCGTTCGCGGCCCAGCAGTTCGTGCGTGTACATCTCGTGCTCCTCGGGATCGGGACCGATGGTCCGGAGTCGTTCTCCGTGCCATCAGCCTCGTCCCCAAGGGGGGTGGGGCACATCGGGCAACCGCCCAGGCTTCGGGGGTGCGGATGCCTTAGGCCGCGCGGCGGACCGCTCAGGTCCTCAGGGCCGCGCGGCCTGCCTCCTCAGAGGTCTCAGCCGCCGGACGAGACGGGGGCCTCGGCCACGCTCGGCAGCCCGCCGAAGAGGTCGAACCACGTCCCCAGGGCGACGCACAGCCCGAGCGCGCCGAGGGCGAGACCGCCCCAGGCGACGGCGCGCACCCACGGTGCGGCGTTCCGTCCGGCGAGCAGCACCGCGCCGAGGACGACGAGGGCGATCAGCGCGCAGACGCCGTTGACGGCGGCCGTGGTGTGCCAGGGGCCGCCGTATATCTGCTCGATCTGCTGGGCGGCGCTGCCGGAGGAGGTGTTGATCTGGCCGACCAGCTGCCGCCGCTCGGCCAGGACGGTGCCCAGCCAGGTGCCGGTGAGGGACGCGAGGCCGAGGGCGGCGCCGACGACCGCCGCGGCGCCCGGCACGACCCCGGCGGGGCGGGGGGCGTCCGGCGTGTCAAGGGTGTCCGGCTCGTCGAGGTCGTCGGCCTCGTCGAGGTCGTCGGGCGTGTCAAGGTCGGCGGGCGCGGGCGGTCCGGCGTCGGGCGCGGGCGCCGACGTCGCGCCGTCGTCCTCGGCCCGGTCGAGCTCGGCGTCCGCGGCGCGACCGTCGGCTGCCGCCCCGTGGGTCTTGGTGGTCTCCATGGTCGGCAACCGTACGGTCAGATTCTGAGAGCCGTCTGAGAACCGGGCTCGTCCACGGCCGGCGCCGCGGGCTCCGCCGGACCCTCGATGCAGATCCGCGGCAGCCGGCGCTCCAGCCACCGGGGCAGCCACCAGTTCCAGTCGCCCAGCATGTGCATCAGCGCCGGTACGAGCAGCGTCCGCAGGACGAAGGCGTCCAGCGCGACGGCGGCCGCCAGGCCGATGCCGAACATCGCGATCACACGGTCGCCACTGAGCACGAAGGCCAGGAAGACGGAGATCATGATGACCGCGGCGGAGTTGATCACACGGCTGGTCTCGGCGAGGCCGACCCGGACCGCCCGGCGGTTGTCACCGGTCTCGCGCCACTCCTCGTACATGCGGCTGACGAGGAAAACCTGGTAGTCCATGGAGAGCCCGAAGAGCACCGAGACCATGATCACCGGCAGGAAGGGCTCGATCGGGCCGGCCGCCCCGAGCCCCAGCAGCTCGCTCCCCCAGCCCCACTGGAAGATCGCGACCACGATGCCGAAGGACGAGGCGACGGCGACGACGTTCATGACCGCGGCCTTGAGCGGGATGCCGAAGCTGCGGAAGGCCAGCAGCAGGAGCAGGCAGCCCAGGCCGATGACGGAGCCCACGAAGAGCGGCAGCTTGCCGACGATCACCGAGGCGAAGTCCGCGTAGCCCGCGGTGACCCCGCCGACGTACACCTCCAGCGAGGTGCCGTCGGTGGCCTCGGGGATGACGTCCTCGCGCAGGTGGGTGACGAGCCGGTCGGTGGCCTGGTCCTGCGGGGAGGTGGTGGGGACGACGTCGATGACGTCCAGCCCGCTGCCGTGCTGCGCCTGCTCCATGTGCACCGCTGCGACGCCCTCGGTGCGCCCCAGGGCGACGGTGAGCTGCTCCAGGCCCGCGCGGTCGGCGGCGTCGCCCGACTTGGCGACCAGTTGCAGGGGGCCGTTGAAACCGGGCCCGAAGCCCTCGGAGAGCATGTCGTACGCCTGGCGGGTGGTGGTGCCCGCGGCGCTGTTGCCCTGGTCGGAGGCGCCCAGGTGGAGGGAGGTCGTGGGCAGGGCCAGGACGAGCATGACGACGGCGGCGACCGCGCCGAGGACCTTGGGGTGCCGTTCGACGAAAGCGGACCAGCGGGCCGCGAACCCGGTCGGCAGCTCGGGCGACGGCCCGTGCTCGACGAGCCGGCGCCGCTCCCGGCGGCTGAGCGCCTTCATGCCGATCGTGCCCAGCAGCGCGGGCAGCAGCGTCACCGAGGCGGCGACGGTGAGGATCACGGTGAGGGAGGCGGCGATCGCGACGCCGTTGAGGAAGGACAGCCGCAGGATCAGCATGCCGAGCAGGGCCACGCAGACCGTGCCGCCGGCGAAGACCACCGCCCTGCCGGTCGTGGCGACCGCCTTCTCGGCGGCCTCCCGTACCGGCAGGCCCTGTTTCAGGCCCCTGCGGTGACGGGTGACGATGAACAGGGCGTAGTCGATACCGACGCCCAGGCCGATGAGCAGGCCGAGCATCGGCGCGAAGTCGGCCACCCTGATCAGGTGGCCGAGCAGTTCGATCGCCATGTACGCGGTGCCCACGCTGACCAGCGCGGTGATGATCGGCATGAACATCGCGAACAGCGAACCGAAGGCCACCAGCAGGACCACGGCGGCGACGGCGACGCCCACGACCTCGCTCATGTGCCCGCCGCCGCCCTCGGTGAGCGCGATGGCGCCACCGCCGAGGGCTACCTGGGTGTTGCCGTCGGCCGCCGCCCTGGCCGTGTCGACGACCTTCTGCACCTGGTCGGCGTGCAGGTCGTCCGAGGGCCTGTCGAACATCACGGTCGCGTAGGCGGTGTGCCCGTCCTCGCTGATCTGCGGGGCGCCCTCGGCGCCGTAGGGGCTGGTCACCGAGGCGACCCCGGGAAGTGCGGCCACCTCGTCCAGCGCGCCGGTCAGCCGCTCCCTGACGGACGCGACGCCCACGGTGCCCTTGTCGGTGTGCCAGACGATCGTGTCGCTGTCCCCGGCAGAGCCGGGGAAGGCCTCCTTCAGCAGGGCGGTGGCCTTGCTGGAGTCGGTGCCCTTGATGTCGTAGTCGTTGGAGTAGGCGGATCCGGCGAGCAGGGCGGCCGTGGACAGACCGAGGAGGGCGACGAGCCACAGCAGGACGACGGCGAGACGGCGGTTGAGGCACCAGCGGGCGAGTGCAGCCATTGCTCTCCCTGGGGTTGCGCGGATCTTTCAGGCCGGGGAAGAGCCCGCAAAGAAGACACCACGTACGTCACCGACTGAAGCAGGAAGAAGAGATCGTTGGCCGCTTTCGTGCGGTTAATCACATACCGCGCGGGGAATTTATGCCGCCCTTACAAGCGGCGGACCTGCGACGACGCGGAAGGGGCGGGCCCCCTGACCGGGAGCCCGCCCCTTGTGCGCCGTACGCCTGCCGGCCGCGCCGGATCAGCCCTGGACGCCCAGCTTCTCCAGCACGAGCTCGCGCACGCGCTTGGCGTCGGCCTGACCGCGGGTGATCTTCATGACGGCGCCGATGAGCGCGCCCGCGGCCGCCAGGTTGCCGCCTCGGATCTTGTCCGCAACGGCGGCGTTGGCCGCGATGGCCTCGTCGACGGCCGCGCCGAGCGCGCCCTCGTCCGAGACGACCTTCAGGCCGCGCTTCTCGACGACATCGTCCGGCTCGCCCTCGCCGTCCAGCACGCCCTCGATGACCTGGCGGGCCAGCTTGTCGTTGAGCGAGCCCTCGGCCACCAGCGCCGCCACCCGGGCCACCTGGGCCGGGGTGATGGGCAGGGCGGTCAGTTCCACGCCGTCCTCGTTGGAGCGGCGGGCGAGCTCGCCCATCCACCACTTGCGGGCGGAGGCCGAGTCGGCGCCCGCCTCGATGGTGGCGACGATCGGGTCGATCGCACCGGCGTTGAGCACCGACTGCATCTCGTGGTCGGAGATGCCCCACTCCTGCTGCAGACGCCCCCGGCGCACCCGCGGGAGCTCCGGCAGGCCCGCCCGCAGCTCCTCGACCCACTCACGGGCCGGGGCGACCGGGACGAGGTCGGGCTCCGGGAAGTACCGGTAGTCCTCCGCCTCCTCCTTGATGCGGCCGGAGGTGGTGGAGCCGGTGTCCTCGTGGAAGTGCCGGGTCTCCTGGACGATCGTGCCGCCGGAGCCGAGCACGGCCGCGTGCCGCTGGATCTCGAAGCGGACGGCCCGCTCGACGCTGCGCAGCGAGTTGACGTTCTTGGTCTCGCTGCGGGTGCCGAACCTCTCCCGGCCGATGGGGCGCAGCGACAGGTTGACGTCGCAGCGCATCTGGCCCATCTCCATGCGGGCCTCGGAGACGCCCAGCGCC
Source organism: Streptomyces sp. PA03-1a (assembly GCF_033792805.1). NCBI lineage: Bacteria > Bacillati > Actinomycetota > Actinomycetes > Kitasatosporales > Streptomycetaceae > Streptomyces > Streptomyces sp. PA03-1a. The sequence goes on along the minus strand of NZ_JARAVO010000114.1, from coordinate 11,173 downwards.
TTGATCAGCTCGCGCAGTTCGGTCACGTACGCCTTGGCGACCTCGGGCGCGCGCTCGCCGGCGCCCTCGATCGGCTTGGTGACGATCTCGATCAGCGGGATGCCGGCCCGGTTGTAGTCCAGCAGCGAGTGCGAGGCGCCGTGGATGCGGCCGGTGGCGCCGCCCACGTGGGTCGACTTGCCGGTGTCCTCCTCCATGTGGGCGCGCTCGATCTCCACGCGGAAGACCTCGCCGTCCTCCAGCTGCACGTCGAGGTAGCCGTTGAAGGCGATCGGCTCGTCGTACTGGGAGGTCTGGAAGTTCTTCGGCATGTCCGGGTAGAAGTAGTTCTTCCGGGCGAAGCGGCACCACTGCGCGATCTCGCAGTTGAGCGCGAGGCCGATCTTGATGGCGGACTCGACGCCGGTCGCGTTGACGGCCGGCAGAGCGCCGGGCAGGCCCAGGCACACCGGGCACACCTGGCTGTTCGGTTCGGCGCCCAGGGTGGTCGAGCAGCCGCAGAACATCTTCGTCTTGGTGCCGAGCTCGACGTGGACCTCGAGGCCCATCACCGGGTCATAGGACGCGAGCGCGTCCTCGTACGACACCAGGTCCGTGACGGTCACAGTCTTGATACCTCTCAGTTCCCCGTCAGGATGACAACACGTCGTGGTCGCTGCCGTCGCCGAGCCGGCGCAGCTGGCGGAGCAGCAGGGCGACGCCCGTGGCGATCGCCGCGGCGCTGACCACCGCGTCGATCAGCAGCAGCGTGTCGCTGTCCGCGCGCCCCCGCTTCATCTGCCGTGCCACACCGACCGCGCCGAAGAGCGTCGTGCCGATCGACAGGTAGGTGCCGGACTTGCTCTTCTTGAAGCCCTTGGCCTTCTCGAGCTTGCTCACAGGATCGGTGCCTCCTCCAGCAGCGGGTGCCCCCAGCGTGCGGTGAACGCCGCTTCGACGGCCGCACCGACACGGTAGAGCCGGTCGTCGGCCATGGCCGGGGCGATGATCTGCAGACCGACCGGGAGCCCGTCCTCGGACGCGAGGCCGCAGGGCACGGACATGGCGGCGTTGCCGGCCAGGTTGGCCGGGATGGTGCACAGGTCGGCGAGGTACATCGCCATCGGGTCGTCCACGCGCTCGCCGATGGGGAACGCGGTGGTGGGGGTGGTCGGCGAGATCACCACGTCGACCTGCTGGAAGGAGCGCTCGAAGTCCCGCGAGATCAGGGTGCGGACCTTCTGGGCGCTGCCGTAGTACGCGTCGTAGTAACCGGAGCTGAGCGCGTACGTGCCGAGCATGATGCGGCGCTTGACCTCGGGGCCGAAGCCGGCCTCGCGGGTGAGGGCGGTGACGTCCTCGGCGCTGCGGGTGCCGTCGTCGCCGACCCGCAGGCCGTAGCGCAGGCCGTCGAACCGGGCCAGGTTGGACGAGCACTCGGACGGCGCGATCAGGTAGTACGCGGCGAGCGCGTACTCGAAGGACGGGCAGGACAGCTCGACGACCTCGGCGCCGAGCTCGCGCAGCAGCTCGACGGACTCGTTGAACCGCTCCATGACGCCGGGCTGGTAGCCCTCGCCCGCGAACTCCTTGATGACGCCGACCCGCAGGCCCTTGACGTCGCCGTTGCGCGCGGCCTCGACGACCGGGGGGACGGGGGCGTCGATGGAGGTGGAGTCCATCGGGTCGTAGCCCGCGATGACCTCGTGCAGCAGCGCCGCGTCCAGCACCGTGCGGGCGCAGGGCCCGCCCTGGTCCAGCGAGGAGCTGAAGGCGACCATGCCGTAGCGGGAGACCCCTCCGTAGGTCGGCTTGACGCCGACCGTGCCGGTGACGGCGGCCGGCTGGCGGATGGAGCCGCCGGTGTCCGTGCCGATGGCCAGCGGCGCCTGGAAGGAGGCCAGGGCCGCGGAGGAACCGCCGCCCGAGCCGCCGGGGATGCGGGTGAGGTCCCACGGGTTGCCGGTGGGGCCGTAGGCGCTGTTCTCGGTGGAGGACCCCATGGCGAACTCGTCCATGTTGGTCTTGCCGAGGATGACGATGCCGGCCTGCTTGAGGCGGGCGGTCAGCGTCGCGTCGTACGGCGGGATCCAGCCTTCGAGGATCTTGGAGCCGACGGTCGTCGGGATGCCCTTGGTGGTGAAGATGTCCTTCAGCGCCAGCGGGACGCCCGCGAGCGGGCCGAGCTTCTCGCCCGCGGCGCGCTTGTCGTCGACGGCCTTGGCGGCCTTCAGGGCGCCCTCGGTGTCGACGTGCAGGAAGGCGTGGACCTTCTCGTCGACGGCGCCGATGCGGTCCAGATGGGCCTGGGCGACCTCGACGGCGGACGTCTCGCCGGAAGCGACGGCGGCCGCGGTCTGCGCGGCGGTGAGCCTGGTCAGATCGGTCATCGTGATCAGTCCTCCCCCAGGATCTGCGGCACCTTGAAGCGCTGCTGCTCCTCGGCGGGGGCGCCGGACAGCGCCTCGGCCGGGGTCAGGCTGGGCCGGACCTCGTCGGGGCGCATGACATTGGTCAGCGGCAGCGGGTGGGAGGTCGGCGGTACGTCCTCGCCGGCCACCTCGGAGACGCGGGCGACCGCGCCGATGATGGCGTCGAGCTGTCCGGCGAAGTGGTCGAGCTCTTCGTCCTTCAGCTCCAGACGCGACAGCCGGCCGAGGTGGGCGACCTCCTCGCGCGTGATGCCTGGCATGCAGCGATCCTCTGGGGGTGAGTTTGGTCTTTTCCCGCCCAATCCTATGGGCGCGAGCGCCCCGGGGGCGAAACGGTTTGCGCTGCGCCCGGCCGGGGGCCGCCGGACGCGCCGCCCGCGGGCTGCGGTGCCCCTGGGGCGGGTGGGGCCGGCGGGGCGTCCGCGGCCCGGCGCGGCGGGTGCGGGCCCGCTGGTCGAAGGCCCGCAAACGTTACTGCGCGTCGGGGACGGCGGCCCGCTCCTTGGCGGCCTCCAGCTCCGCCGGACGGCGCCATCCGGCACGCCCGCGCAGCCGCAGCCAGGCCGTGGTCTCCTCCGGGGGCATCGCTGCGGCGACCAGCCAGCCCTGGATCGCGTCGCAGCCGAGGTCCCGCAGGCGCTCCCACGTCTCGTCGTCCTCGACGCCCTCCGCCACGACGAGGAGGCCGAGGGAGTGGGCGAGGTCGACCGTGCAGCGCACGATCTCCGCGTCCTCGGCGTCGACGGACAGCCGCGCGACGAACGAGCGGTCGATCTTCAGCTCGCTCACCGGCAGCCGCCGCAGGTGGACCAGCGAGGAGTACCCGGTGCCGAAGTCGTCCAGCGACATCTTCACCCCGTGCCCGGTCAGCCCGGCCATGGTGTCGGCGGCGCGCTGCGGGTCCTCCAGCAGCACGTGCTCGGTGATCTCCAGCTGCAGCGCCCCCGGCGGGACCCCGTGGCGGGCCAGGCGCGCGGCGACGGCCCCGGCGAAACCGGGCGAGTGGACGTCGCGCGGCGAGACGTTGACCGCGACGGGGACGTCGAGGCCCATCGCCCGCCACCGGGCGACCTGCCCGAGGGCGGTCTCCAGGACGTACTCGGTGAGCTGCGGCATCAGCCCGGAGGTCTCGGCGATCGCGATGAACTCCTCGGGGCTCACCCGGCCGCGCTCGGGGTGCACCCAGCGGACCAGCGCCTCCAGGCCCGCGACCTGTCCGTCGAAGCGGACCTTCGGCTGGTAGTGCAGCTCGACCTCACCGCGGTCCAGTGCCCGGCGCAGGTCGCCGAGGAGGCCAAGCCGGTCGGGCGTGTTGCCGTCGCGGGAGGACTCGTAGACCTCGACCCCGCTGCGGTCACGTTTCGCCTGGTACATCGCGACGTCGGCGCGGCGCAGCAGGCCCTCGGCGTCATCGGCGTGATCGGGGTAGACGGCGACCCCGGCGCTGGCCTCGAGCACCAGGGTCAGGCCGTCGAGGCTTAACGGCGAGCTCAGCGCGGCGACCAGGGCCCTGGCGATGCGCTGGGCGCGGGTCGGCGCGTCGCAGGTGGGGAGCAGGACGGCGAACTCGTCGCCGCCGAGCCGGGCGACCTCGGCGCCGCGTGGCAGGGCCAGCCGCAGACGGTCCGCGATCTGCACCAGCAGCCGGTCGCCGGCCATGTGGCCCAGGGTGTCGTTGACGGAGCGGAACTTGTCCAGGTCGATCAGGACCAGGGCGGCGCGCTCGCCGCTGCGGGCGGCGTCGTCGAGCGCGGTCCAGGTGCGCTCCAGCAGCCACTGACGGTTGGGCAGTCCGGTGAGGGGGTCGCGCAGTTGTTCCTCGGCGCGGGCGTGGGCGATCCAGAGGGTGGAGTCGAGCGCGATCAGGGGCACGGCGAACAGCGGGAGCAGCAGGGGCAGATCGGCCGCGACGATGATGATCAGCGGGGAGATGCCGAGCAGTGCGACGCCGACGAAGCCCTGGCGTAGCAGGGCGGTGCGGGCCACGGTGGGCAGGGCTCCGGCGCGCGGCACGATCGCGTACCACAGGAGCGTGCGGGTCGCAGCCAGGTAGCCGAGTGCGGCGGCGAGCACCGAGGGGATGGCGGCCATCCCCCAAGTGGCGGGTTGCCAGGGCTGTTCGACGGACGGGTGGGTCCCGAAGGCGGACAGCGCGAGCGAGGCCGCGCCGATGCCGAGGATGTCCACGGCGCCGTGCAGCAGCGCCTCCCGCCAGCGGTGCCTGCGGGCCGCGCCGACCAGGACGACGACGGCCAGGCTGACCAGCACCGCGGGCACCCAGCCGTAGAGCAGCAGCATGGCGAGGGTCAGGGCGGCGCCGGAGCCGGTGCCGCCCCACCAGCGGTCCCGGCCCATGGCGACCAGGTGGCCGACGATGATGCCGGTGAGCACGGCGAACGCCCAGCCGACGTCCCCGCCGGGGAAGAAGGCGTTGCCGTCCACGAGTATCCGGACCACGCCCACGACCAGGGCCGCGGCGGCAGCGCCCACGACCGAGTACCTGAGTGCCGCCGCGGGCAGCACCGGCGCGGCCGGCCCGAGCAGCCGCTGCGCCGGTCCGGCGCTGTCCGTCGGTTCCATGCCCGTACCCTCTCGCAGCCGCGTGTGCCGTTCCACCACACGCCCGTGCCCGCGGGATTGACCACCGGGCTGCTGGAGGGCCCATGCCCGGAAGGCGCGCCTCTCAACAGTAGGCCGATAAAGGCTGTCACGGGCACCGATCGGCTGCTGTTGCCCGAATGGATCCCACCCTCCCGGATCGTTCCACTATGGGCCGAAAGGGTGATGATGGGCTGTCAGCCCTCCGGGTTCACGGTGGCCTCCCGGGCCGCGTCGGCGCCCTGTCCGAGCAGGACGGCGAAGCCGTCCTCGTCCAGGATCGGCACCTTCAGCTGCACCGCCTTGTCGTACTTGGAGCCCGGGCTGTCGCCGACGACCACGAAGTCGGTCTTCTTGGAGACCGATCCGGTGACCTTGGCCCCGCGACTCACGAGCGCCTCCTTCGCGCCGTCCCGGGTGTGGGTGGCGAGGGTGCCGGTGACGACGACGGTGAGGCCCTCCAACGGGCGCGGCCCCTCGTCGGAGCCCTCCTCGGTGAACCGGACGCCCGCGGCCTTCCACTTGCGCAGGATCTCGCGGTGCCACTCCTCCTCGTACCACTGCTTGAGGGAGGCCGCGATGATCCCGCCGACGCCGTCGACACCTGCCAGGCGCTCCTCGTCGGCGGCGAAGACGGCGTCCAGGTCGCGGAACTCGCGGGCGAGGGCCTCGGCGGCGACCGGGCCGACGTGACGGATCGACAGTCCCGTGATCACGCGGGCGAGCGGCTGCTCCTTGGCCTTCTGGATGTTCTCCAGCATGGCCACGGCGTTCTTCTTCAGCTCCCCCTGCTGGTTGGCGAAGACCGAGACGACCTTCTCCTCGCCGGTCGCGGGGTCGCGCTTGGGCAGGCCGCTGTTCTGGTCGAGGACGTGGGCGCGGATGGGCAACAGGTCCTCTGGGGTGAGGTCGAACAGGTCGCCCTCGTCACGCAGCGGCGGCTCGGCGGGCTCCAGCGGCCCGGTGAGCGCGGCGGCGGCGACGTAGCCGAAGTTCTCGATGTCCAGGCACTTGCGACCGGTCAGATAGAACACCCGTTCCCGGATCTGCGCCGGGCAGCCCCGCGCGTTGGGGCAGCGCAGGTCGATGTCGCCCTCCTTCATGGGGCGCAGCGCAGTGCCGCAGGAGGGGCACTGGGCGGGCATCACGAACTCGCGCTCGCTGCCGTCCCGCAGGTCGACGACGGGGCCGAGGATCTCGGGGATGACGTCACCGGCCTTGCGCAGCACGACGGTGTCGCCGATCAGCACGCCCTTGGCCTTGACCACGTCCTGGTTGTGCAGGGTGGCGAACTCGACCTCCGAGCCGGCGACCGTGACCGGCTCGACCACCGCGTACGGCGTCACCCGGCCCGTGCGGCCGACGCCGACCCGGATGTCGACCAGCTTGGTGTTGACCTCCTCGGGCGCGTACTTCCACGCGATGGCCCAGCGCGGCGCGCGGGCGGTGGAGCCGAGCCGGCCCTGCAGCGGGATCTCGTCGACCTTGACGACGATGCCGTCGATCTCGTGCTCGACGTCGTGGCGGTGCTCGCCGTAGTAGGCGATGGCCTCCTTGACCTCGGCGAGCGTGCCGACCACGCGGGCGTACCTGGTGGTGGGCAGGCCCCACTCGTGCAGCAGCTCGTAGGCGTGCGACTGGCAGTCGATGGTGAAGCCCTCACGGGCGCCGATGCCGTGCACCACCATGTGCAGCGGGCGGCTCGCGGTCACCCGGGGGTCCTTCTGCCGCAGGGAGCCGGCGGCGGCGTTGCGCGGGTTGGCGAAGGGCTTGTCGCCGGCCTCGACCAGACGGGCGTTGAGCTCCTCGAACTTCTCCATCGGGAAGAAGACCTCGCCGCGGATCTCGACGAGCGCGGGGACGCGCTCCCCCGCCAGCCGGTCCGGGATCTCGGCGATCGTGCGGACGTTGGGCGTGATGTCCTCGCCGGTGCGGCCGTCACCGCGCGTGGCGCCGCGCACCAGACGGCCGTTCTCGTACGTGAGGTTGACGGCGAGTCCGTCGACCTTCAGCTCGCACAGGAAGTGGTAGGTGCCGCCCTCGCCCGCCGGGGGGCCCAGCTCCGCGGCGAGGCGTTCGGCCCAGGCGTTCAGCTCCTCCTCGGTGAAGGCGTTGTCGAGGGAGAGCATGCGCTCGCGGTGCTCGACGGAGGTGAACTCCGTCGCGTACGCGCCGGCGACCTTCTGGGTCGGCGAGTCCGGCGTGCGCAGCGAGGGGTACTCGTCCTCCAGCGCCTCCAGCCGCCGCAGCAGCTTGTCGAAGTCGGCGTCGCTGACGACCGGCTGGTCCTTGACGTAGTAGCGGAAGCGGTGCTCCTCGACCTGCTCGGCCAGGGAGGCGTGCAGCTCGCGCGCCTTCGCCGGCACGTCCTCGTTCCTGGCGCCCTCGGGGATCACGGAGTCCTCCACGTCCACGTCCTTCCTCATCCCATCCTCACTCAGGGTTGTCGACGAGCGAGCGTGCCGCCTTCGCGCAGTGCACGAGCGCGGCACGGGCATAGGCCGGCGAGGCCCCGGCCAGACCGCAGGTCGGGGTCACCGCCACGGAGGTGCCCAGCTCCCCCGGGGACAGCCCCAGCCTGCGCCACAGCGCCCGAACACCACCGACGCTACCCGCAGGGTCCGACAATGGGGCGTCGGTACCCGGGACGACACCGGTGAAGAGCGCGGTTCCCGCCTCCGCCGCCTCACCGAAGGCGTCCCAGTCACTCTCCGTGAGCAGCGAGAAATCGAACGACACCCCCGCCACCCCGGCCCTGCGCAGCAGCGCGAAGGGCACCTCCGGCGCGCAGGAGTGCGCGATCACGGGCACGCCGTCCCCACCCCCGACGGCCGCCATGACGTCCCGCAGCGCGCCCTCGACGACGCCCCGGTCCACCGCGCGGTGCGTGCGGTAGCCGCTGGCGGACCTGACCCGGCCCTGGAGCACGGCGGTGAGCGAGGGCTCGTCCAGCTGCAGCACGGGCCTCGCGCCGGGCACACGCCGGCGCACGTCCTCCAGGTGCAGCCGCAGTCCCTCGCCGAGCGAGGCGGCCAGGTCACGGCAGGCGCCCTGGTCGGAGAGCGCCGCCTCGCCGTTCTTCAGCTCGACGGAGGCCGCGAGCGTCCAGGGCCCGACCGCCTGGAGCTTCAGGGGGCCCTCGTAGCCCTGGGTGAACTCCTCCAGGGCGTCCAGGTCCTCCCCCAGCCACGCCCTGGCCCGGCGGGTGTCCCGGCCCGGGCGGTCGCCGAACCGCCATCCGCTGGGCTCCACGCGCCCGTACAGCTCGACGAGCATCCCGAGCGTACGGCCGATCATGTCCGCGCCCGGGCCGCGCGCGGGCAGCTCCGGCAGGAACGGCAGCGCCTCCAGCGCCCCGGTCGCCGTCCGCGCCGCCTCGCGCGCGTCACCTCCCGGCATCGAACCCACACCGGTGGCCGCCCCTTGGGGCAGCCGGAACTTCGCTTCGGTCGCTTCCGTGCTCACCGGTGCAGCCTACGTCGGCGCGCCGGTCAGGCTCCCGGCCGGATCGTCAGGTCGTTGACCTCGGCGTCCCGCGGCAGGTCGACCGCCGTCAGGATCGCCGTCGCCACCGACTCGGGGGCGATCCAGCGCGAGGGGTCGTACGTCTTGCCCTCCTGCTGGTGCACCTTGGCCTGCATCGGCGTGGCGGTGCGGCCCGGGTAGACGGAGGTGACCCGCACCCCGTTCGCGTGCTCCTCGTGGCGCAGGGAGTCGGCGAGCGCCTTGAGGCCGTGCTTGCTGGCCGCGTAGGCGCCCCACTCCGCGTGCGCGTTGAGCCCGGCGCCGGAGTTGACGAAGACCACGTGCCCGCGGGAGAGCCGCAGTTGGGGCAGGACGAGGCGGGTCAGCTCGGCGGGGCCCACGAGGTTGGCGGCGAGCGTCCGGTTCCAGGTCTTCGGGGTCAGCTCGCCGACCTGCCCCAGGTCCACGACGCCCGCGATGTGCAGCAGGGAGTCCAGCCGGTCCGGCGGCGACTGGTGGCCCAGCGCCCAGGACAGCCGCTCCGGCTCCGCGAGGTCACCCACGAGGGTGCGCGCGCCCGGGAAGCGGTCGGCCAGCTCCTTGGCGCGTCCGGCGTTGCGGGCCAGCAGCCACAGTTCGTCGCCGCGGTCGAGGAGGCGCTGCGCCACGACGGCGCCGATGCCGGAGCCGGCGCCGGTGATCAGGTGAATCGACATGGGCTCCATGCTGTCATCCCCCGCGGCTCACACGATGCCGGCGTTCTCCTCCAGATAGGCGAGCGCCGAGACGCCGTCCTCGGCGAAGAACACCAGGTCGGTGAGGGGCAGCGGCAGGAAGCCCTCCTCGTCCATGCGCTGGAACTGCTCCTTGAGCCCGTCGTAGAAGCCCGCCGTGTTGAGCAGGACGACCGGCTTGGTGTGCAGCCCGTGCTTCTTCAGCTCCAGGATCTCGGTCGCCTCGTCCAGCGTGCCGGTGCCGCCCACCATGACCACCACGGCGTCCGCGCGGGCCAGCAGCTCCGCCTTGCGCTCGGCGAGGTCGGCCGCGATCACCATCTCGTCGGCGCCCTTGCGGGCCTTGGCCGCGAGGAACTCCACCGAGACCCCGACCAGGCGCCCGCCGTGCTCCTGCACCCCGTCCGCCATCACCTTCATCAGGCCCACGTCCGAGCCGCCCCACACCAGGGTGTGCCCGCCCTTGCCGATCAACTCGGCGAACTGGCGGGCGGGTTCGGTGTAGCGGGGCTCGAGGTCGGCGGCGGAGAGGAAGACGCAGATGTTCATGCGGGCCAGTCTCGCGCATGGCGCCGGGCGCCGGGCAGGGGGGCCGTTCGGCCCGTTCCGTACCCCGCGCCCGGTGCCGGGGCCGCTCAGGCGCTCGCGGTCGCCGGCCGGCTGCGCTCCGTCGTGGCGATCGTCGCCGAGCCGACGACGCGCGTGCCGTCGTAGAGCACGACCGCCTGGCCCGGCGCGACGCCGCGGACGGCCCCGCCGGTGAAGCGGACGCGCAGTTCGCCGCCGTCCAGCTCGGCGGTGACGGGCACGTCGTCGCCGTGGGCGCGCAGCTGCGCGGTGTACGCGCGCTGCCCGGCTCCGTCGGGCGCGGTGCCGCACCAGCGCGGGCGGATGGCGGTCAGGGCCGTGACGTCCAGCGCCTCGGCCGGGCCGACGGTCACCGTGTTGTTCACCGGCGAGATGTCGAGCACGTAGCGCGGCTTGCCGTCGGCGGCGGGCACGCCCAGGCGCAGCCCCTTGCGCTGGCCCACGGTGTAGCCGTAGGCGCCGGAGTGGGTGCCCAGGCGGTTGCCGTCCTCGTCGAGGATGTCGCCGTCGGCGGTGCCCAGGCGCCGCGCGAGGAAGCCCTGGGTGTCGCCGTCGGCGATGAAGCAGATGTCGTGGCTGTCCGGCTTCTTCGCCACGGACAGGCCACGGCGGGCCGCCTCCGCCCGGATCTCGTCCTTGGTGGTGAGCGTGTCGCCGAGCGGGAACATGGCGTGCGCCAGCTGCCGCTCGTCGAGGACGCCGAGGACGTACGACTGGTCCTTGGCCGCGTCGGAGGCGCGGTGCAGCTCGCGGGAGCCGTCGGGGTTGGCCACGACGGTGGCGTAGTGGCCGGTGCACACGGCGTCGAAGCCGAGGGCGATCGCCTTGTCGAGCAGCGCGGCGAACTTGATCTTCTCGTTGCAGCGCAGGCAGGGGTTGGGCGTGCGGCCCGCGGCGTACTCGGCGACGAAGTCGTCGACAACGTCCGCGCGGAAGCGGTCGGCGAGGTCCCAGATGTAGAAGGGGATGCCGATGACGTCCGCGGCGCGGCGGGCGTCGTGGCTGTCCTCGATCGTGCAGCAGCCGCGGGCTCCGGTGCGGAACGACTGCGGGTTCGCGGACAGGGCGAGGTGCACGCCCGTGACGTCGTGCCCCGCATCGGCGGCGCGGGCGGCCGCCACGGCCGAGTCGACGCCACCGCTCATCGCGGCGAGCACGCGGAGGCGACGGCCGTCGCCAGGGCCTGTGGGTGCACCGGGGAAGTCAGTCATAGCGCCTCCTAGAGTACGGCGCCCCCGGGGCGTCCTGCGGGGCCGGTCTTCGTGAACGCGGGGCGAGCGGCCCGGCCCTGTCCGCAAGCCGCCCGCAAAGAGGCGCCACCCACCGGGGCCACCCGCACCCGCACCCGCACCCGCACCCGAAACCACTTTTTTATAA
>NZ_JARAVO010000113.1:0-28872 GCF_033792805.1 Streptomyces sp. PA03-1a | reverse complement strand
TGTCCGGTCCCCCCGCGTCGGTGGGGCGCGGCCACGGTAACCGTCCACCCGGCCACCACACGGTCCGTTCGACGGGGACCGGTCCGAAGGGGGAGCGGGGCGGTCAGCGGACCTCGTTGAAGCGGATCGTGTTGCCCGCGGGGTCTCGGAAAGCGCAGTCGCGGATCCCGTACGGCTGCTCGGTCGGTTCCTGGACGACCTCGGCGCCGCCCGCCACGAGCCGCTCGAAGACGCCGTCGAGGTCGGGCGTGCCCAGGGTGAGGCGGGCGTAGGTGCCCTTGGTCATCATCTCGGTGATGGTGCGGCGCTCGTCCTCGGTGATGGCCGGGTCGGCGGCCGGCGGCTCCAGGACGATCGACGTGCCGGGCTGGTCGGCGGGGCCGACGGTGATCCAGCGCATGTCGCCGTAGCCGACGTCGTTGCGGACCTTGAAGCCGAGGGTGTCGCGGTAGAAGGCCAGCGAGGCCTCGGGGTCGGTGTGCGGGAGGAAGGTCCAGTGAATGGTGATGTCCATGGCCGTCACGCTAGCCGCGGCCCGCTCGCGGGGGCTTCTCCATTCCTGACCGATCCTCCGCGCACGGTGACCCCCGCACTCAGAGCGCGCGACCCGGCAGGGACGCACACCACTGGTCCGCGGTCATCCGCCAGACGACCTCGATCCCCACGTCGCCGGGGGCGGACGGGCCTTCCGGTTCCGGTACGCGTGCGATCTCGGTGAAGCCGAGGCGGCGGGCGACGGCTCCGCTGGCGGCGTTGGCGGCGTCGTGGTGGATCTCCAGCCGGTCGATGCCGGTCAGGCCGAATCCCTGGCCGACGAGTGCGGCGGCGGCCGCCGTGGCGAGTCCCCGTCCGGTCCACCGGGGGTGGAGCCAGTACCCGATCTCCAGGCCGCCCGCACCGATGCGGCGGTGGAGTCCGCAGCTGCCGATCACCACGTCCTCCGACGTGATCGCGTAGGCGTACGCCTCCCCGCTCCCCCACTCGTCCTGGCTGCGGGCCAGGAAGCCGGCGGTGTCCCGTCTTCCGTGGCCCGCAGCCCAGGGCATCCAGGGCGCCAAGTGGTCAAGGGACTCGGCGATGGCGTGGTCCAGGGCGTCGACGTCGCCGGTGCGCCAGCGGCGCAGTTCGACCTGGTCGGAGCGGAGGATCTCGGCGGGCTCGTCCATTCCCGGATGCTCTCGCAGCCTCCCGGAACCCGACAACGGGATTTCGCCTGGCAGCGGCGGTGGGGGCGGGGGGGGCCGTGCGGCCCGTCGAGTCCGCTCTGATATCCCTACCAGAATGACTGCACATGCCGCCGCCCTGGTCGATGTCTGCGAGTGGGCCGCCGCGTGCCGCGGGCGTACCGGGGACCTCCTGGCCGGTCTCGGTCATGCTCCCGATCTCCTGCGGACGGACCCGGGGACCGCGGCACACGTCCTCGACGCGCGCCTGGCCCAGGAGATCCCCGCTCTCCTCGACCGGGACGAGTGGGTCGAGCTCCACACGCTGCTGGTGGCCTGTCTCGCGGAGTTCCTGATCAGCGCGCACGGCGCACGCTGGGCATGGTGCGAGGACTCGGGCTCACCCGTGGGCGGCCGCTGGGTCGTCACCCGGTTCACGCACCCGCTGGGCGGGCGGACCTCGGCGGTCGACGTGGGCGCGCTCGCGGGCGACGCGCTGGCGTCCGCGCCGGCCGTCAGCCTCACCGCGCTGATCGACCGCGCGGAGCTGGCGGCCGGCCTCCGCCCCGTACGCGGCTGAAGGTTCCCGCCCTCAGTTCGCCCTCGGCTCCGCACGCGCCGGCTGTCCCTTCCGCGTCCGCAGGAGACGCAGGCCCGCGAGGCTCTGGAGGGTCATCGCGGCGGCTGCCGCGGTGGTGATCGCGAAGCCGCCACGTGCCCCGGACGAGTCGACCGCCCAGCCGGAGACCGCCGCCGCGGCGGCCGAGCCCGCAGCGCTGGCGGAGCCGAGCCAGGAGAACGCCTGGGTCAGGACGGCCCGGTGGACGGTCGACTCGGTGAGCACGGAGAAGAGCACCAGAAGGGGCTGGATCGTGGCACCGGTCAGGAGGACGACCAAGCCGAGTCCGAACGGTGAGCCGACCGTGGGCAGCAGCAGCGTGCCGAGCAGGAGCGCACTGGTCGCCGCCAGCAGTTGCACCGGGGGCGTGGCGCCCCACCGGCGCGCCCCGTACACCCAACCGGCCAGCAGACCGCTGCAACTGGAGACGGTGAAGACCACGGCTGCGGCGCCCGGTGCGCCGTGCTCCACCGCGAAGGCGGTCACCGACACCTGCATGGCGCCGAAGAAGACACCGAGGGCGAGGTTGAGCCCCATCAGTACGAAGACCGCCCCGCACAACAACGACCGGCCCGCACGCGCGTGCACGGCGCTGCCGGCCGCCGGTGGGGGCGCGCTGCCGCGCTGCGCCGCGAGGACCAGGCCGCCGGCCACCGACAAGGAGGCGGCGAGCACCACGCCGGCCGCGGGATGTCCGGCCGCGGCGAGCGCGCTGACCAGCGCCGGGCCCACGAGGTAGGCCACCGCGTTGCCGATCGACTCCAGCGCGAAGGCGGTGGGCAGTTCCGCGGCCCGGTCGGTGCGCAGCAGTGCCGCCCAGCGTGCCGCGGACATCGCGCTGAGCTGGGGAAGGCTGGCCCCGACCAGCGCACCGCCCAGGGTCATGAGGGCGTCGCAGGCGCCGGCGGCGACCAGGGACACCAGGACGGCTACCGCGAGGGCGTGGGCGAGCAGTGCGGGCGGCAGGACCCGGGTCTGCCCGAACCGGTCGACGAGCCAGGCCAGTTGGGGCGCCACGAGCGCGTCGGTCACCGCGAATCCGCCGCCGACGAGGCCGGCCGCGGCGAAGGTGCCGGTATGGCTGTGCACGAGCCAGACGATGCTGAGGCCGGTCATCGCGATGCCGACGCGTCCGAGCGATGCGGGCAGGAAGAAGGCCGCGGCGCCGGGGGTACGCAGCAGGGAACGGTAGTTCGCCGAGGGCACGGCGATTCCCTTTCGCTGCCCGGCGGGACGGCCCACCTGGGACGTCGGTGCCCGGATGTGCCGTCCCGTGGAAGCCGCCTGAAACCGTCCAGTGGTGGCGCGGAGAGGGGGCACGCGCCCCGCACCGACTCCATCACCGGGCAGAAATCTTGACGTGTCGTGGGTGGCCATCTTCGACGCCCGCGCCGGTGATGTCCATGCCCCGCGCACCGGCCGCCCGGTGCGCGGAGCTGTCGGCGCCGCGGCCCTAGGCCGTGTGATCCGCGGCGGCGTCGTGCGAAGGCGGTGGGGTGGCGATGACGAAGAAGGTGAAGTCTCCGCGTGCCTTCGCGTCGACGGCCAGGGGCAGGCGTAGCCGCCCGCAGGCCACCATGGCTCTCACGGCGGACCGGCTCAGGCCGAGCCCGGTCATGAGCAGCTTCTCGACCCGGATGGGCGCAGGGAGGTCGAAACCGACGACGACCTCGAACGATGCCGGATCGTCCTGCTCGATGTCGTAGAACGGCGTGTCGGTCTCCAGCTCCCACGTGCCGGTCCAGTCGAGCCGGTACCCGGCCCTTCCGGCCAGCGCCCCGTCCATCGTCAGATGCCGCACCATGCCCGGATCGTTGTTCTCGAACATCAGCAGCCGCTCGTGGTCGAGTGCCTGTACGTGGACGCGCTCGTGGACGGGGATCTTCGACGTACGGCCGCACAGCTCGCAGCAGATCAGCATCCAGACGTCGAGGAGCTTGCCGCTCGCGTTCACGCGGAACTTGCCGCTGGGACGGTGGCGCGTGGACCTGCACGACACGCATGCCGTGACGATGGCGGGCAGAGCGAGCTCCCTGACCACCCACAGTGCTTTCCGGTCGACGTCGGAACCGCCGCCTTCAGCGGACACACGGATACTGCGGACCTCGTTCATGGCTTCGCGAACTCCAGGGCTGACGGAGGAGGCGTCAGGGAGCGCGTCGCGGCGCTGTGAACTCCCCCGGATCCAGTGGCGTGAGGCCGGCGTCCGAGAGCGGAGCACACCGGCCGGCGCGACGTGGCACATCACGTCGCGTGAAGGAAGCCCGCCCCGATCACGAGGTGCGGGCTTCGAACGGCACGCCGGAACCGGACGGGGAGTGACTCGAACCCGTCTTCATTCCGCACGTGCGCCACTGGTTACAGATCCATGGCCGAGATGATGTTCGACCAGCGGGCCGTCAGGCAACCGAATTTCCCGGAGGCCACGAACGGCGGGCGGGGCGGCGCATCGTGCGCCGCCCCGCCCGCGGGGTCACCGGGCCGGCGGTCAGCGGACCGAGCGCGCGGCTTCCTCGATGATGCGCGCGGACTCCTTCGGGTGGGACACGCTCACCGCGTGGGACGCGCGGACCTCCTCCACGTGGGACTTGGCGCGCTCGGCCATGAAGACCTGGAGCTCGCGGGGGATGTTCCGGTCGTTGGAGGCCACCAGGGTCCAGGAGGGGATGGTCTTCCACGCGGGCTCGCCGGAGGGCTCGTACAGCGCGCCGCCGGACACGGGGCGCTGGGTGGCCGCCATGATCTCCGCGGTGTGCGCGGGGACGTCCGCGGCGAACTGGTGGTGGAACTTGGCCTGGTCGATGTAGAGGTCGACGCCCTTGGAACCGTCGGGCATCGTGACCGGCACCTGCTTCAGCGCGTCGCCGAGCGTGCTGCCCTCGAACTTCAGCGACAGGTCGAAGGCGTTCTCGCCCTTGTCGGGCATGAAGGCGGCCAGGTAGACGAGGGCCTTGACCTTGTCGGAGCCGTAGGCGGCGTTGGAGATCACGGCGCCGCCGTAGGAGTGGGCGGCCAGGACCACGGGCCCGTCGATGCTGTCCACCAGCTCCCGGACGTACGCGGCGTCGCTGGCCAGCCCGCGCAGCGGGTTGGCCGCGGCCACCACGGGGTAGCCGTCGTGCTTCAGCTTCTTGACGACGTCGTTCCAGCTGGAGGAGTCGGCGAACGCGCCGTGGACCAGGACCACGGTCGGCTTGCGGTGGTGCGAGGGGGCGCCGTGCCCGCCCTTGGTGGCGCTGGCGGGGGCCATGGTCGCGGCGAGCAGACCGGCGGCGACGGTCACCGTCGCCATGACGGTGAGCGGGGTGCGGAGGGTCCGGTAACGGGCATGACGGTTCACAGGAAGGCCCTTTCGAGGCGGGAGATGGTTGTGCGATCCGGGCCCCGGGAACGAGGTCCGGCGGAGGGTGCGGCGGATTGCCGCCGCACGTCTGCGAGAGGTGGCTCGCGGCCGGCAACCGGGGACGTCCGGGTCCGGGACCACCAGGAATCACCGGTGCGGGCGCTTCTCGGGGAGGCCCGCGGGCAGGGGGCGGCCCAGTGGCCCGGCCCCGCGTCCGGCGGTGGGGTGACTCAGTTGGTGTGCAGCGCGGTGTGCAGCGCGCGGGTGGCCTGCTCCATGGCGGCGGTGGTCGCCTGCGTGGAACGGACGGGGTTGAGCATCATGAAGTCGTGCAGCGTGCCGTTGTAGCGGACGCTGGTGGTCGGGACGCCGGCCTGCGTGAGCCTGCGGGCGTAGGCCTCGCCCTCGTCGCGCAGCACGTCGTTCTCGTCGGTGATGACCAGCGCGGGCGGCAGGCCCTCGAGGTCCTCCAGGCTCGCCCGCAGCGGCGAGGCGGTGATCTCCGCCCGCTCGGCCGGGTCGGTGGTGTAGCAGTCCCAGAACCAGGCCATGGCCTTCGCGGTCAGGTACGGGCCGTCTGCGAACTCCCGGTAGCTGCCGGTGTCCTGGGCCGCGTCGGTCACGGGGTAGTAGAGCGACTGGTGGACGAAGGTCACGTCGCCGCGCCGCTTCGCCATGATCGTCAGCGCCGCGGTCATGTTGCCGCCGACGGAGTCGCCGGCGACGGCCATGCGCGAGGCGTCCAATCCCTCGTCCGCGCCCTTCCCGGTGACCCAACGGGCCGTCGCGTAGGCCTGCTCGATGGCCACCGGGTACCGGACCTCGGGCGAGCGGTCGTACTCGACGAACACCACCGCGGCGTGCGCCATGACGGCCAGTTCGCGCACGAGACGGTCGTGCGTACCCGCGTTGCCGAGCACCCACCCGCCACCGTGCACGTACAGCACGACGGGCAGGACCTCCTCCGCCCCCACGGGCTTGACGATGCGCACGCGCACGTCACCCACCTCGGCCGGCACGGTGATCCACTTTTCCCGGACGTCGTACTTCTCGACCGGCGCCGCCTGCAGGTCGTCGAGGACCTTACGGGCGCCTTCCGCACCGAGCTCGTAGAGGAATGGCGGCGTCGCCGTGGCGTCCGCGATTTCCTGAGCCGCAGGCTCGAGGACGGGCTTGCTCATTGTCGAACTCCCAAGTTCGGCACTCTCGTGCACTTCCTTCGCTCTTATGACAAAGGACCGGCTGAATATGTGACACCTCAGTGGATAATGTTCTTCTCACCGTGGTCGTGGGTGATCTCCTCGAATTCCTGCACGGTGGGCTTGGGAATCTGCGTCCCCTTCCCGTACAGGCCCCGGCTGAGCAGGGCCCGCAGTCGCTCCACCCGGCCGGCCCTGCCGTCCGGGGAGAGGCGGATGGGCGCGTACTGCTCGTGCTGCGTGAGGAGGTGGAGTTGCTCGCGGCCGAGCTGCTGGTGGACTTCGACGTACTCGCCGTCCGGCAGGCGCTTGATGATCCCGGTCTCGCGGCCGTGCAGCACCTTGTCGCGGTCGCTGCGCTGGAGGGCGAGCGCCCAGCGCTTGGTCACGCCGTACACCACGAAGGGCACGACGAACAGGCCGATGCGGACGGCCCACGTCACGGAGTTGACCGACATGTGCAGGCGGATGGAGATCACGTCGTTCGCCGCGCCCAGCAGCGCCACCGCGTACACGCTGACCCACGCCGCGCCCAGGGCGGTGCGCACCGGCCGGTTGCGGGGCCGGTCGAGGAGATGGTGGTCGCGGTTGCCGTCCTTGGTGACCCATGCCTCGACGAACGGGTAGGCGCCCAGGGCGAGGAAGAGCCCGGCGCCCGCCAGCAGGGGCACGAGGTTGTCCAGCGCCAGGGTGTGGCCCCAGAGGACGACCTCCCAGCCGGGCATGACGCGCAGCAGGCCGTCGAGCACGCCCATGTACCAGTCGGGCTGTGAACCGGCGGTGACCTGGTCGGGCCGGTAGGGGCCGTACAGCCAGATGGGGTTGATCTGCGTGGTCGAGGCGATGATGAGGACGACCCCGCTGACCAGGAGGAAGTACGCCCCCGACTTCACGGCGTAGACCCGGAAGGGCAGGCCGACCACGTTCCGCTCGGTACGCCCGGGCCCCGGGTACTGCGCGCGCCGGTGACGGCGCGCCAGGACCAGGTGGGCGACGAGGACGCCGGCCATGAGGGCGGGGATCACCACGACGTGGAGCGTGTTGAAGTGCGCGATCAGGTCCTTGCCCGGGTACTCGCCCCCGAAGAGGTACATCGACAGGTAGGTCCCGACGACCGGTATCGAGAGGATGGTGCCGTTCACGACCATGAGTCCGGTCCCGGAGAGCAGGTCGTCCGGGAGGTCGTAGCCCGTCAGTCCCTCGAACATGCCCAGGACCAGCAGGGAGAAGCCGAGCACCCAGTTGAGCTCGCGCGGCTTGCGGAACGCACCGGTGAAGAACACCCGGAGCATGTGGGCGAACATGCTGGCGACGAAGATCAGCGCCGCCCAGTGGTGGGCCTGGCGGATCAGCAGGCCGCCGCGCACCTCGAAGGAGATGCGCATCGTCGAGTCGAAGGCCTCGGACACCATTTGGCCCTGCAGCGGTGCGTAACTGCCGTGGTATTCCACCGGCGTCATCGACGGATGGAAGTACAGCGACAGGTACACCCCCGTCAGGACGAGGATGAAGAAGCTGTAGAGGGATATCTCCCCCAGCATGAAGGACCAGTGGCTGGGGAATGCCTTCCGCATCCCGGACGATCTGGTACGTCTGTCAATACCCAGTCGTTCGCCGACCCATTCGGCGACTTTCACCCCCTGGTCCGGCGGTCGTTCCGAATCGGCGGGCCGGCTGTCACCGTCCATGTTCCTGTCACCATTCATGATTCACCCATGGCGGGTCGCGGGTCGGCACTCTCGTGCACCTTCCGGCAATACGACCGATCACGCGGCGAAAGTGTGACGTGCGCCGTCTGCGCGCCAATGCGGAAGGAGGTTTCGCGCCCTGTTCACGGGGGAGGGGTGGACCCGCACGGGGACAGCTCCGCCGGCGGCCGGCGCGTGGGCTCAATGTCACAAGGTCCGCACGGACCTGGTCTCACCACTAGGACCGGAATTCGGTGCCATGTCGGTGTGGTGGGCGAGGGAGGTCGGGGGTCATGGATTTCTCCGGTGACGCGGTGCCGATCGCGGAGCTGCTGGACGAACGTCGGCACTTGCTGGACGTGGCGTTGTGGATGGTGGGCGGCACGGCGGAGGCCGAGGCGGTCGTCGACGAGGCCTACCGCCGGTGGTACGAGCTGCCGGAGGCGGCCCGCCGGTCGATCGATCCGCCCGGGGCGTGGCTCGTGAAGACGGTCGGCGCGATCTGTCTGGCGCGGCTGGCCGCGTCCGCCGGGGGAACCGTCCCCGCCGCGGCGGACACGGAACGGCCGGGCGTGGGGGCCGAGCTGGAACAGGAGATCGGTGAGGTCCTGCTGACGGCCCTGGCCGCGCTGTCGCCCGTGGAGCGGGCGGCGTTCGTGCTCAACGACTGCTTCGGGATGGCGCTGGGCGCCGTGGCGGACGTGGTGGGGCGGTCGGAGCCGGAGTGCGCCGAGCTCGCCGATCGTGCGCGGCTGGCGATCCGCGCCTGCCGGTCGCATCCGGTGACGCCGAAGGAGCAGGACGCGGTGGCGCGCGCGGTGCGCGCGGCCTGCGCGGGCGGCGACGTGGTGCGGCTGACGTCGCTGATGTGTCCGGACGCCACGGCGTTCTTCGACGGTGGCGGGAAGATCCGGGCGCTGGTCCGGCCGGTGCACGGCGCCCGGGCGGTCGCGCGCAGTCTGCTGACCTTGCTCTCGCACCACCAGCGGGTGGCCCTGTCCGCCCACTCCGTGAACGGCCGCACCGGTCTGGTGGCCCGCTACGAGGGCCAGGTGGTGGCGGTCATCAGCCTGGACGTCGCCGACCACCGCGTCTCGCAAGCCTGGATCGTCCTCAACCCCGACAAGCTCCGGCCCTGGAACCATCCGGCCCGCCCCGTGGGCACCCTCGGACCCTGACGGCTCCGCGAGCCCTTCATGCGCCGGCGTCCGTCGTCCGCGTCGGACCGGCGGCGCAGACCCCGTCGCGGACCGCAGGGGCCGCTCCGTGCGGGCCGCCGCGTCCGGCCAGACGGTCCGCGACGTCCGCGGCGAGGAGCGCT
The DNA here is from genome assembly GCF_033792805.1 of Streptomyces sp. PA03-1a. Lineage (NCBI taxonomy): Bacteria > Bacillati > Actinomycetota > Actinomycetes > Kitasatosporales > Streptomycetaceae > Streptomyces > Streptomyces sp. PA03-1a. The sequence goes on along the minus strand of NZ_JARAVO010000113.1, from coordinate 19,539 downwards.
TCCAGCGGGGCGAGGTTCCCCGTCCGGGCCGCCGAGACGAAGGTCTCCAGGAGGCGCTGGTGCTCCGCGGCGTCGACGGTCTCGCGGGGCTTGTCCACCACGTGCTTGCGGGCCCGGCTGACGATCTTGCGGACGTTGACGATGCTGAGCTGGAGTATCTCGGCGATCTCCGGATAGGCGTAGTCGAACGCCTCACGCAGGACGTAGGCCGCGCGTTCCGTGGGGTTCAGCCGCTCCAGGACCAGCAGCAGGGCGAACTCCACGGCCTCCGTCCGCTGGACGCCCGCCTCGGGATCCGCGCTCGTGTCCACGGGCTCGGGCAGCCAGGGTCCGATGTAGGTCTCCCGGCGCACCCGGGCGGATTGTGCGACGTTGATGGCGAGCCGGGTCGTCGTGGTCGAGAGGAAGGCGGCCGGGCTGAGCACCGCGGAGCGGTCGGTCCGTTGCCAGCGCAGCCACACCTCCTGCACCACGTCCTCGGCCTCGACGGCGCTGCCGAGCACGCGGTACGCGATGCCGAACAGGCGTGGCTGGAGTTCGACGAAGGCGGAGGCCGCCACGTCGAGGCTTGGTGCGGAGGGGGACGGCTCGGCGTCCGCGTTCCGCCGGTCAGAGGTCATTTACGGGCAGCCCCCGGCCGTGTGACACAAAGGTGTCACACGATGTATTGCATGGGTGGCCACTACACGGTCTCTGATCACCGAGCGTCACGAACTCTCCATTCACGTCCGCTGAATAGACCGGAAGGGGCCCGATCATGTGACAGAAAAAGGCGGGAGAAAGTCGTCGTCGGCACCGGAACAGCAGACTTGCGGGGAGCGCATGGTGTGTTCCATGAGCTCACAACCCACCGTTGCCTCACATCATACGCTGGACAAACGACACAAAAGGGATGTCGAATCCGACATTTCGCCAAAAACCGCACAGATTCAACCCTCTGTTGCCAGAGAAAGAGTGACACGTTATTCATCCGTGGTGGAAAGTTCCGCATGTACGAAGGTCGATGTGACGGAAAGTGACCGGCCGACCGGGACGTCCGCTATCTCCAGGGGCTACGAGAGCCCCTGGAGGTAGCGGATCAGGTCGGCGTCGGCGTCCTCCGCGCGGAGGCCGGACACGACGTCGTGGACGGCGCGCTCCAGGAGCGGCACCCCGAGCCGCAGCACGTCCTGCGCGACCGGGGTGAGGTGCACGTCCACGCTCCGCCGGTCGTACGCCGAGGTGCGCGTGGTGATCAATCCCCGGTCGCGCAGCCGGGTCACCAGCCGGCTGGTCGCGGACTGGGTCAGGCCGATCGCGTCGGCCAGTTCGTCGAAGTGGAGCTGGCCCTCGGCATCGCGGATGCTCTCCTGGAGGGCTCGCAGGGCATGGAACTCCCGTGCGCTCACGCCCAGTTGCCCGTGCAGCGCCCGCTCGACGCGGTTCTCGATGCGGCGGTGGAGCCGGTCGAGCGCGCTCCACCGCCCGCTCAGCGTCATCTTCCCGGCGTTCACACTCCGGCGTGGTCGCCCGCCCGCGGCTCCGCGGGACGCCGGGGGGTGGCGCTCGTGACGAACGCGTCCCGCGGGTGCTGCACGGAGGCGAGGGAGACGAGGTCCCGGCCGAACAGGGCCGCGGTGAGCCAGACGGTGAGCACCCGGACCTTCCGCTCCCACGTGGGCACCGCGAGCACGTGGTAGCCGCGGTGCATCAGCCAGGCCGGGAACCCCTTGACGACGATGGCCTTGTACTGGAAGATGCCGCGTCCCAGGCCCAGCGTGGCGACCACGCCGAGGCTGCTGTGGCGGTAGTCCCGGACCCTGCCGCCGCGCAGGCTCGCGACGATGTTCTTGGCCAGGCGCTTGCCCTGCCGGACCGCGTGCTGGGCGTTCGGCACCGTGTGCGCCCCCGGCACGGGCGAGGCCAGGTCGGGCACGGCCGCGTCGTCCCCGGCCGCCCACACGTCCGGCACCGGCTCGGCCTCCGTACCCACCCGGAGGTCCGGCCGCACGATGAGCAGGCCGCGCTCGTCGACCGGCAGGTCGGTGTGGTTGTGCACCACGGGGTTCGAGGCGTTGCCGGCGGTCCAGACGATGAGTTCCGAGTCGAACTCCTCCCCGCTGGACAGCACGACGTGCCCGTCCTCGGCGGAGACCAGTTGGGTGTTCAGGTGCACATGCCCGCCGCGGCGCTCCAGGTGGCGCACGACCCAGGCCCCGGGCCCGTCGGTCACCTCGGGCAGGATGCGGCCCCGCGCCTCCACCAGGTGGAACGACAGCTCCTCCAGGCTCAGTTCCGGATAGGACTTGAGCATCGCGGTCGCCAGCGACAGCAGCTCACCGAAGCCCTCGACACCGGAGAACCCACCGCCCACGAAGGTGACGGTGAGCAGCTTCCGCCGCTCGGGCCCCGGGGGCAGCGAGGCGGCCTGGTCGAACGCCGTCAGCAGCCGGTCGCGGATGGCGACCGCCTCCTCGACGTGCTTCAGGCCGATGGCGTGCCGGGCCAGGCCCGGGATGGGGAAGGTACGGGTCACGGCTCCCGCGGTGACGACGAGGGTGTCGTACCGGAGTTCGTACTCCTCCCCCTTCACGGGCCGGACGGTCACCGTGCGGTCGGCGTGGCGGATCCCGGTCACGCTGCCCGCGACCAGCCGGGACTTGTGCAGGTGCCGCCGCATCGACACGGCGGCGTGACGTGCCTCCACCGAACCGGCCGTCACCTCCGGCAGGAACGGCTGGTACGTCATGTAGGGACGCGGGTCGACGACGGTGACCCGCGCCTCCCCGGGCCGCAGCGTCTTCTCGAGGCCCCAGGCCGTGTAGAAGCCCGCGTAGCCGCCGCCGACGATCAGGATCTCGCGCATGATTCCCTCTGTTTCTCTCCGTCACCAAGAAGACAGCGCAGGCCCTGTCGGTGTGACAGAGCATGTCCGCTCAGTGGTGAACACTGTGATCACGGCAGGGATGTATCGGGGGATTTCTCACCAGAGCGACCGTTTGGCGGGCCTTCCGCAGCCCCTCCGCTCGCCGCACGGATCAACACTGTCTGCTACGTTCCTGAGGACTCGACGTCAGCCGGCCCGGGCTGACGTCCACGGCGACGCCACGCGCGCCCCCCACCTTCGCCTTCCTTCTCCTGGAGCTCCACGTGCGCACAGCACTCCTGTCCGCCGTACTCGTCAGCACCGTCGCGCTCGCGCCGTTCGCCACGGCGTGCACGGACGACCCTCCCCCGGACGACGCCCACACCTCGCCGCCCGCGACGGCCCTGCGCGGGGGTGCCGTCTGCTCCGCCCACTTCAGCTTCGCCACCGACGTCTCCTGCGGCCTGACCGACTTCGGCGACGTGCGCTTCCACTGCGCCGACGAGCTCACCGGTACGTGTCCGAGGACCCGCTCCGTTACGCTGGAGAACATCGGCAGGACGCCGGTCAGGCTCGTGGCCGTCAGCGGATCGGAGCCCGGCGAGAGACACGAGACGGTCACCGGCACCCTGCCCTCCGGGGGCCGGCAGGTCCTGACGCCCCGCGCGGGCGACACCTACCTCTACGACATCCTCCTGCGCGCGGACAACGGCCTGGCCGCGGTGGGCGTCGTCGCCGTCTCCTGACGCCACGGAGCTGTCACACACGCCCGGGCAACCCGGTCTACCCCCCGAGGGGCGTGGTCATGGACGGCCGACCGGAGCGGCCGGCACCCGCCCCGCCGATGCGCCACGGCGCACACGACGCGAGCGAGGGATGGTAGGCATGTCATACCCAAAGCAGGTGTACTTCGGGGACAGCGGCGAGGTCAACGCCAACTTCCGCCCGGCGAGCGCCCCTCCGAACGTCGGCCAGGCCGGGGACGGCATCCACTACCTGGCGACCACGGACATGACGCGGGGCGAGTACGGGCTCTACCGCGTCATGATGAAGGCGAACGCGGGCGGTCCCAAGACGCACTTCCACCGGACCATCTCGGAGTCCTTCTTCATCCTCAACGGCACCGTCCGCCTCTACAACGGCGAGAAGTGGGTGGACGCTCAGGAAGGCGACTTCCTGCACGTCCCGCAGGGCGGGCTGCACGCCTTCCGCAACGACTCCGACGCCCCGGCGGAGATGCTGCTGCTCTTCACCCCGGGCGCACCGCGTGAGGAGTACTTCGAGCAGATCTCGCGGATGGGCAACGCCACGGCGGAGGAGCGCGCCGCGTTCCTGGACAAGCACGACTCGTACTTCGTCGACTGACCGGGCCGCTCCCCCGGCGCCGCGCCCCCTGGGCGGTGCCGGGGGTCCGTGCACTCACTTGTCCAGGACGGCGAGTTTTGTCGGGCTCATCATCCACATCACCCGGTCGATGCCCTCCGGTGTGACGCTCAACGTCAGGACGGCGTAGACCGTGCCGTCGCGGGACAGCTTCATGCCGGGCCCGCCGTTCACCTGGATGGGCTCCACGGTGGCGCCGACCCAGAACCGGTCGGCGAAGGCGTGGATGTACTTGGCCACCCGCTGACGGCCCACGACGGGGAACTTCGAGGCACGGACCTCACCTCCGCCGTCGGAGTACGAGACGACGTCCTCGGCGAACATGTCCTCCAGCACGCCCACTTCCCCGGCCTTCGCGGCCGCCACGAACGCCGTCAGGAAGCGCTGCCGGTCGGCGGTCACGACACCGGCCCGCTTCTCCGCCGCCAGGTGCTTGCGCGCCCGGCTCACCAGTTGGCGCGCGTTGGCGTTGGACTGTCCGATGATCTCCGCGATCTGCGCGTAGGGGTACTCGAAGGCCTCCCGGAGCACGTAGGCGGCGCGCTCCGCGGGCGTGAGCTTCTCCAGGAGCATCAGCACCGCGACCTCCAGCGCCTCCCCGTTCACGGCTCCCAGCGCGGGGTCGCTCTCGGTGTCCACCGGCTCCGGCAGCCAGGGTCCGACGTAGGTCTCACGCCGGGCCCTGGCCGACTGCAGCACGTTGATGGCGAGCCTGGTGACCGTCGTCGCGAGGAACGCCGGAGGGTTCTCCACTTTGGAGCGGTCGTAGGTCTGCCAGCGGATCCACGCCTCCTGCAGGATGTCCTCGGCCTCGCTCACGCTGCCCAGCATCCGGTAGGCGATGCCGAACAGGCTGCCACGGGCGGCCTGGAACTCCTCCTGTGCCTTCTGGAGGTCGTAGGCGTCATCCACTGCGTCGTCCTCGGTCGGCGTCGTCCGCGGTCCGGACGCGCCCGTCGGTCAGGACAGCCAGTCCCGGTAGTGGGTGGGGGCGATGCGAGCGGCTTGCCCACCCACGAGGACGTCGCCCTGGGGGACGGCGAACATGCCCGCCGTGTCGTCGACGACGACGGAACGCCCGTCGCCCTTGGCGGCGATGGTGATCCGGCCGATCTCGTCGAGGGAGAAGACATCGGGCCCGGCGATGTCCACGGTCCCGTTGAGCGGGGGACCCGAGGCGACCTCGGCGACCATCCGCGCGACGTCGGCGGCGGCGATCGGCTGGAGCGGGGTGTGCGGCAGCCGAACGGTGTCGCCGTCGGTGGTCCAGGACATCGTCGCGTCCATGAACTCCATGAACTGCGTGGCGCGGACGATGGAGTACGGGATGGAACTCGCCTTGAGGATGTCCTCCTGCAGCACCTTCGCCCGGTAGTAGTCCAGCTCCGGCACCTGGTCCACGCCCACGATGGAGAGGATGACCATGTGACCGACGCCGCCCTTCTCACAGGCGGCGATCAGGTTGTCCATCGACGTCTGGAAGAACGCGGGCGAGGCCTCGTCGAAGGTCGGCGAGTTCGTGAGGTTGACGACGACGTCCGCGCCCGCGACGGCCTCCACGACGCCGTCGCCGCTCAGGAGGTCCACGCCGGTGGACAGCGAGTGCGGCACGGCCTCCTGGCCGGCCGCGTTGAGGTCCTTCACGACCTGCGAGCCGATGAGCCCGGTTCCGCCGATGACTGCGATTTTCATGGCTTTGCCCATCTCCCGATGCCTGTGACCGGTTAATGCCCCTACCTGCTTAACGTACCTTCGCGGCACTCGACGCGCCTGGTCTGCCACGGAGGCCGCCCGAGGGCACGCCGGACCGCGCCGCACGGTGTGACGGGCCGGCGGGTGTCAGGGCGTGCAGGCCGCCATCACCCCGATGGGGCGGCGGACGGGAACTCCCCGCCGCGTCCGGCGGCGGCCCGCCCGGAACCCGCCCGGCCGCCACCCCGGGGGCGGTCGCCTGCGCGGGAACGGGAACCCGCTGGAGGGCGACGATGGCGACGTCGTCGCTCAGCGTGCCCCGGAGGTGCCGGCACAGGTCTTCCCGTACGTGCCGCACGAGGCCACCGGGCTCGTCGCCCGCCCAGGAGGCGACCCGGTCCTGGAGGGGGTAGAAGGTGCCCGCCGGGTCCCGGGCCTCGGTGACGCCGTCGGTGTAGAGCAGGAGGACGTCCCCGGGGGCGAAGGGGAAGGTGTCCTCGTGGTGGTCGTGGGGGGCCAGGCCGCCCAGGCCGAGGGGCGGCCCGCAGCGGCGGGGTGCCAGGAGGGTGACGCGCCCGCCGCCGGAGACGAGGGGCGCGGGGTGGCCGCAGTTGACCGCGCGGATGACCCGCCGGTCGTCGGGTATCTCCAACACCAGCGCGGTGACGAAGCGTTCGGCGGCGTCGTCGTGGCCCTCCCCGAACTCCTCCAGGTGGGTGCGCATGCTGCACTCCAGGTGTGCGGCCACTTCGGACAGGGTGGCGCAGCGGGGTGCCGCCTCCCTGAACGCGCCGACGGCGGCCGCCACTTCGTGGATCCCTTGCAGGCCCTTGCCGCGGACGTCGCCGATCAGCATCCGCGTCGCTCCGGGGACGCGGGCGGCCGCGTAGAGGTCGCCGCCGACGGTGGCGTGGGCGTCGGAGGCCTGGTAGGCGGCGGCGACGCGCAGCGGGCCGATCCGGTCGGGGAGCGGGCGCAGGACGACTCGCTGCGTGATCTCGGAGACCGACCGTACGGCGGTCAGTTCCAGCTGGTGGTGCTCCTGGCGGACGCAGAACACGACGGCAACCACGGACAGCACGAGCACGACGGCGTCCTGCGAGGTGGTGACCGGCGGAACCCCGGTGGGGCTGACGACCAGGCCGATCCCGGCCGCGGCGACGATCAGGACGGCTCCTGCGGTCAGCGAGGCGCCGGCGAACGCCGCCGCCGCCGAGGCGGCCACGAGCGTCGTCGCCCAGCCGACGGCCGGTGGGCACAGCCCGTCCAGGACGCTCATGGCGGCGAGGAGGAGGAGCCCGACGGCGGGCCGTGTCCCCGGACCCCGCGAGCGGGGGGCGGGGCGGTTGCGGAGCGGAAGGGAGGGGATCATGCGCTGCCTTTCCGTGCGGGGGCATTGCGTGGCCGCGAGGTCGCGCCCGTGTGCGGCGCTGCGCCACCGTTCCGGCTTTCCGGGTACGACAGGACATCCACCGCATATGTGACATGGATCCCATCTGCCCCCGCCGCGCCATCCGTTCCCGGCCTATATTGTTCGACATATGACGAACATCGGACAAGGGAAGCCATGAGCGTCCGACCCGGATCAGACGGTGGCCTGCCGCGTCTTCCGCCAGCGCTCGACGTAGTCGCGGCGCTGCATCCTCCGCCGTTCGTCCTCCGTGGTGCCGCCCCAGATTCCGTCGAGACGACCGGCCGACAGCGCCGACCGCAGGCACTGCGCCGTGACGGGGCACCGCAGGCACACGGCCTTGGCTTCCTGGATCTGCGCCATTCCCGGACCGCTGCCGCTGATGGGGAAGAACAGCTCCGGATCCTCCTCGCGGCACGCAGCGTCGTAACGCCAATTCATGAAGACCTCCTGGTGGGACGGGCCGGGACTCTTCATGGAGACCAGTGGATCGACGTGGCTGTGACGCCCGATATGCCGCGCTTGGGTGCCCGGCGGACGACCCGGGCGTCAATCGCTCGGGCCCGCGGGCGAGTTCACCTGGGCGCGAGGCGTTGTCACACGTTGATCAGCTGATTGGTCGGAGTCGGTGATCGGGTCCGGGCCTCTCCCGGGATGACGAAGGGCGGACCATGCAGACCACAGTCATACGCGACGGAAAGGCGCCCGCACCGTGCGGGAGCCGGCTCCGAAGAGGGGCACCACGGTGAGCGAGCCGACCCAGTGGCCCGGGCTGTCCACGGCGAAGGACTACGACGGCACGGCCTTCTCCCCCATCTACACGACGTCCGTGACCGTCAGCGGCGGCGAGGTGAGCCACGGACGGGCATCGGGACGGGCCCGGTCGTCCGACGGGATGCTCGACCTCGTCCTGCGGCTGCCCCCCGAACTCGGCGGGGAGAGCGGCGGCACGAATCCGGAACAGCTGTTCGCCGCCGGGCTCGCGGCCTGCTTCCACGGCGCCCTCAGCCTGGTCGCCCGGCAGGCCGGCCGGAACCCCGCGGCGATCGCGGTGGAGGCCTCCGTGGCCTTCGGCCGGGACCCCCTGGACGGCGGCTACCTGGTGCGGGCGGACCTGGTGATCACCTGGCCCGGGACGGACGCGGCGACCGCCGCTCCCCTGCTGCGGCGGGCGGACTCGCTGTGTCCCTACACCAAGATGCTGGCGCGGGGGACGCCGGCGACGCTCACGCTGGCCCCCTGAGCCTCACACGTAGTGCACGTCGCTGACGTCGATCGAGACGAGCAACGTGTCGCGCCGCGGGCTGCCGTCCTCGGCGCGGAGGTGCACCCGGCGCTTCGAGGGCATCCGCAGCCCCTGGGCCTCAACGTAGTCGTAGACGTACTGCGCGCACGCGAAGCCGCCCGCGATCTCCACGTGGTAGTCGTAGCGGCGCAGCCGGAGGGCGTCGTCGAAGTAGAAGTCCTGCTCACGGGAGTGCGTGGCCACGTCTGCGGGGAACGTGGCGCGCAGGCCCCGCCACGTCTCGTCGTCCTCTCGCCACGCCCCGATGCCGGACACGGTGACCCCCGGGCCGGCGAGCAGGAAGGGGGTGGTCAGGTAGGTCCACAGGGCGTAGCCGTTGAAGTAGGCGCGGTCCAGCGTGTCCCAGCGGGTGGTCATCGTGTGCCCCGCGAAGTGGGACCGGGGGTCGCCGCGCTCGGCGACGACCGTGCCGTCGGCCTTCTCGATCGCGACACGGCCGGGGGTGAAGTCGGTCGACTGGTCGGGCGCGCCATAGGGGCGCAGGGACGCCCGCTCCTCGTGGAGCCACACGGTCATGTTGCGGGGCGCCGGGTCCTGCGGCACGCCCTTCAGCCTCCACAGCTCGCCGCCGGTGACGATCGTCGCGCGGACCTCGCCGAACCGCGCGTAGCGGTCACCGCCGCCGTGCGCCCGGAGGATCTCCGCCAGGTACCGGTCCATGGCCGTTCGCTTCCTTCGCATGGCCCCGAGTACGTGGGACGAGTCTTCCAGGGCCCCGCCCGCGGGGCATCACGGCACTGCCAGCCGCCCGACCACGGCCCCGTCGGGTCCTCACCGGAGTACGCTTGAGGGACCAGGAGCATTTCGCACACGGGCCCTCATGCCGGTGTCGTTCCCGGCGAACGACCATCTCGGGCAAGCGGGAACGCTCCCCGGAGTCAGGTCCGTGTCATGAACATCGTCCTCGATCGCCCATTCGTCGCTGATGGGCAGGACTCTTCACCACCGATACCGCCGCCTCGGCTGGCACTCAAGCCGGCCAGTGCCGGCACCCGGGGACTGCTGGACGGAGCCTGGTGGCCTCGTTCTCGCGACCTCACGCGTGAACTCCCGGCCCTGATCGACACGCTGGACCGCTGCTGGGCGCGCGTGACCCGGGTCGCGGTGCACCCCTCGCTCTGGCCTGTGATCCCACGCAAAGTGCCCGTCTCGGGACATGTCGTCCACGTCGGCTGGTTCACCGAACAGGACGCGAACAAACTGCTGTTGCTCTCCTACACCACCGGCCGCCTCGACTTGCTGGTCATTCCGCCGGAATGTGATCTGGCCGCAGCGACCCGGCTGATGGCAGCCGCGGCCGACCCCCGGAGCCGGAGCACCGCGAGCGGCATCATGGCGGACGAAGAAGCCCTCCGGGCCAGGGGAACCGACCGCGGAGACGAAGCGGACTGGGAGTCGGAAGGCGGAGCCGCGCCGGCGGCCGGCGCGGCCGCGGGGCCGGTCCGCGCTGAGGGGATGTGGACGTCATGACCATCCTCGTCAGCCTGGCCGTGCTCCTCGCGATGATCGCCGTGGGCACCTTCCTGATCCATGCGCTCAACGACCGCCACGACCAGCGGATCGCCGCCTTCCGTTACGGCGATCTCCTTCCGTACCGTCGCCGCCGGACCGTCGCCGTCCCGGAGGAAAGCGCGGGCGATCCCGCGAACCCACCGGCCGGGACGATGCAGGAAGAGCCGCGAGGCGGAAGCCGTCGACTGCTGCGATCCACAGGTTCGACGGCAGCGAGTGCGCGGCGACCCGAACGGCTGCTGGCCTCGCCTGGTCGGGTCACCGTTGCGGACCGCCCGCCGTCGGCGGCGCACACCGGGCAGACGGCCACGCCGCCTCGGACCGCGCTCGCCGAGGTCCGCATCATCGCCGCGTCCCCCGAGGCCGCCCGCCGGGTCGCCGAAACGCTCCGGAGGCACTTCGCGGGGACGGAACAGCGCAGCTACCCGGCGAATCCCGAAGGCGGCACCCGCCTGCACCTCACGGTCGACACCACGCAGGGCCCCGGAGCCGTGGAGTCGTTCCAGTCCGGAGCGGGCACGGGACACCCGGCCCCCACCGGCCGTCCGCACGAGGGAGAGATTCCGGCTCGGACGGAGTCGGGCCGCGATGACACGGGCGAAGCGGCGCAGACCCGCAAGCGAGCGGACACCGCCCGGGCCCGCCGGGCCGACTGGCCGCCGGCAACCGCCTGGGGGTGATGTACCGGCCCGTACCCGATCGGGCCGGCAGGCGGCTGGGGCGGGCGAACCCGTCCCGCCCGGCTTCACCGCGGGGCCCGGACCGGCGAAAGACCGCCGGTGCGGGCCCCGTTGGGGGCTTCCCCCCCCTGGCGTCCGCGACGGCACCCTCGTCCGCGGGACATGGCTCTCCCCGGTATCTGTGTCTCAGCGTCGAGCGTCCGGCAGCAGTACCATGGACAGTGAACTGGCGCACTCTCACGTGCGGCAGTTTGGAAGGGCGGCCCTGGCGTGTGAATGCGCCGGGGCCGTTGTGTTGGCGGTTGCGCGAGGCTCCCGTGCCAGGGTGCGGGAGCGCGGGTCGTCGCGCATGGGGCGGAGGGGACGCGCCGCTTCGCCGGGACCCCCGTCACGGTCCGCGGGGAGGGGTGCCCGTGTCGATGAGGATCTGTTCGGCCCCCTGGACGTTGCCGGCCGCCACCGCCTTGGCCATCGCCGCGCGTGCCGCATCGGGGGTCGCCTGTGGCGGAACCACCAGCAGGGAGAAGTGGTCCCGCTCGCCGCGGGTGATCAGGACCGTGTCGTCACCGACGGCGAAGGAGTCGATGTGCACGACCCGGTCGTCGATGGTCAGGCGCGTGGGGAGTTCGTCCCAGGCGCTCGCGTCCAGGCCGACGCGCGTGATGGGACCCAGGTGGCGGACCAACTCGGTGATCAGGCTGGGAAGCTCCGCGACGATGTCGCGGGAACGCGGCCACCACGCACCGTCGAGGATGCCCTGGCGGTCGGGGGTCGTCTCCAGCCTCAGCACTGCCGTCCCGGGTTTCACTTCTCGCTGGATCTCATCCGCAAGGAGTCCGGGAGGGTGGGGGGTGTCGGAGTCGGCCATGGTGTTCTCGCTCGTCTTGTCGTCTTCAACGTACTCCCCGCGCCGGCCTGCCGTCCGCCGTTCCAGGGCGCCCATCGCGTGCCGGGCCCGCCAGGCGACCACACCCGGCAGAAGGGTGCGCACCGCTTGGACACCGCGCAGCCAGGGCTGTACGTAGACGGCGGGCGCGCGGCGTTCGATGCCCCGCACGAGCCGCTCCGCCGTGTCCTCCGCGGGGTAGGTACGGCTCGCGGGCCAGGGCATGAGGGCCCTCAGTTCGCGCAGGGGCGCGTCGTACCGGGCATCGCGGATCATCTCGGTGTCCGTCCAGCTCAGGTAGGCGACGCCCACGGCGACGCCACGGTGGGCCACCTCGGCACGCAGGGAGTGCGTGAAGGCCTCGACTCCTGACTTGGAGGCGCAGTAGGCGGACATCAACGGGGCGGCGCCGATCGCCGCGAGCGAGGAGACCTGCAGGTAGTAGCCGCGGGTGGCCAGCAGTTGCGGGAGGAAGGCCCGGGCGGTCAGAGCACTTCCGACGAGGTTGACCTCGACGATCCTGCGCCAGGTCGCCATGGAGGACTCGCCGAAGGGGCCAGCGGAGGCGATCCCGGCGTTCGCGACGACCACGGAGGCCGGCCCGAACTGCTCCGTCACCTCGTCGGCAGTGCGGCGCAGGGCGGCCTCGTCCGTGACATCGAGCTGCCAGGCCCGCGCCGGACCGGGCACGCCGGCGGCCGCCGACTCCAATTCCTCCGGTTCCAGTCCGAGCAGCGCGACACGGGCGCCGCGGGCCGCGAGGGCGTGCGCCACCGCCCGCCCGATGCCCCGGGCGGCGCCGGTGACCACGGCCGTACGGCCCAGCAAAGGCAGGGAGCCCGTCACCTTGCTCCTCCCGCTGCGACGAGGAAACTCCGCAAATACGCCTATAACGACCGTAACCGAGGGCAGAAGAACGGGCGTGCGGTGAACACGAAGGTCACCGGAGGTACTCATGGCAGTTCGGCACAGGCTCGTCGGCGGCGCGCCGGAAGACGTATGGGCCGTGCTGGCCGACGGCACGCGTTACGGGGACTGGGTCGTGGGTCCGTCGTCGTCCCGGCGCGGCGAAGGCGACTGGCCGGCGGTCGGCTCCAGCATCGAGTACACCGTTCCGCTGGGTCCGGTGAAGCTGACCGGCGAGACGATCGTACGGATCTGCCGGCCCCCGCGGCAGCTGGAACTGGAGGCCTTCAGCGGATGGCTCGGCTCCGCGCGGATCGCCATCGACCTGCGCCCGTGGGGCAAGGACACGCTGGTCATCGTCGACGAGCATCCGCTGCGCGGCCCCGGCGGCCTGTTCCACAATGCCGCGCTGGACGCGCTGCTCCAGGTCCGGCACCGCAGCATGCTCAGCCGGCTGGCCGACGCCGTGGAGGCCGACGCGGCATGCGAAGGCACGGACGGCGGCTGAACGGCGCCGACGACGGGAGGCACCCATGGCGGACGCGGTCGTGATCGGCGCGGGCCCCAACGGCCTGGTCGCCGCCAACCTGCTGGCCGACGCGGGATGGAGCGTGGAGGTGCTCGAGGCCCAGGACGAGCCCGGCGGCGGAGTCCGCTCCGGGCGGGACGTCCATCCCGAGTACATCCACGACCTGTTCAGCTCCTTCTACCCTCTCACGGCCGCCTCGCCGGTCATCCGCGGGCTCGACCTGCACCGTGAAGGCCTGCGCTGGAGCCACGCGCCGGCCGTCGTCGCCCATCCGCTGCTCGACGGCCGCTGCGCGGTGCTGCACCGGCGTGCCGTCGACACGGCCGCGGTCCTCGACGCGGAGACCGCCGGCGACGGCGCGGCATGGCACCGGCTGTGCACGATCTGGGGGCGCCTCGGCGACGACCTCGTCGATGCCCTGTTCACGCCCTTCCCTCCGGTGCGTCCGGGCCTGCGGCTCGCGGCACGGCTGCGCGCGGGCGGTGGGCTGCGCATGGCACGCACCCTGGTGCTTCCCGTGCGCCGTCTGGGCGAGGAGGAGTTCCGGGGCGAGTTGGGCCCCTTGCTGCTGGCCGGCTGCGCGCTCCACGCCGATCTCGCCCCGGAGGCCGCGGGGAGCGGAGGATTCGGCTGGCTCATGGCCATGCTGGGGCAGACGTACGGTTTCCCCGTGCCCGTCGGCGGCGCCGGAGCGCTCACGGCCGCCCTCGTCGGGCGGCTCCGCAGACGCGGCGGGACGCTGCGGTGCGGAGCGCGGGTGACGGAGGTCGTGGTGCGCTCCGGCCGGGCGGTGGGGGTCCGTACGGCCGACGGCGACGCGGTGCCGGCACGCCGCGCCGTGCTGGCCGACGTGTCCGTGCCCGCGCTGTACGGGCAGCTGGTCGACCGGGACGACCTCCCGGACCGGGTCCTGGAGGATCTGCGCCGCTTCCAGTGGGACTTCGCGACCTTCAAGGTGGACTGGGCCCTGGAGGGCGCGGTGCCGTGGTCGTCGTCCGCGGCAGCGCAGGCGGGCACCGTGCACCTGGCGGAAGGTGTCGACGAACTGACGCGGTTCGCCGCGCAGATCGCCATGGGGCAGGTGCCCGAGCGGCCCTTCCTCCTGTTCGGGCAGATGACCACGGCGGACGGGTCGCGTTCCCCGTCCGGTACGCAATCCGCGTGGGCGTACACCCACCTCCCCCACCGTGTCCGCGGCGACGCCGGCGGGGCGGGCATCACCGGCACCTGGACCCGCACCGACCAGGAGCTGATGGCCGACCGGGTCGAAGCGCAGGTCGAGCGGTACGCACCCGGCTTCCGCTCACTCGTCGCCGCCCGCCGTGTACTCGCCCCGCCCCAGCTCGAGGCGAACGACGCCAACCTCCACGGCGGCGCCATCAACGGCGGCACCGCGGGCATGCACCAGCAATTGGTCTTCCGCCCCCTCCCGGGAACGGGACGTCCGGAGACGCCGATCGCGGGACTCTTCCTGGCGTCCGCGGGGGCCCATCCGGGCGGCGGCGTGCACGGCGCCCCGGGCGCCAACGCCGCTCATGCCGCGCTGCGATCCCGTTCCCCGAGCCGCCTGCTGAGCAGGGCGCAGCGTGCCCTCACCCGCCGCGGCCGCACGGGGCGCTCCACCTGATCCGCCGTGTCCTTCAGGCCTTGGTGAGGCAGACGCAGGCCGGATTCGCCGTTTCCCGGGAACCGGTTTCCCCGCCCTTGCGGAACTCGCTGCCGCCGGCTTCTACAGAGAGATCATCACCCGGGCAGCGGCGCGGTCGCTGGCGTGGCCTTCGAGCGCCGCCCATTCCGCGACGTCCAGGGGCCACAGTGAGTCGCAATACCCGATGACGACGTCGGCCCTGTCCTGCTTCACGGTGTGCTGCGGGTCACCGGGGCAACTGCCTACCGCCACCACGGCGGCAGCCGCTTCAGGACTGCGGCATGCAAGGCGCATCTCGGGCATGGTCAACGCTCCTGTCGTGGCTGAATCCCTATCGACGGAGCGTACTCGCGGTGAAGATCGATCACAGTTGAGTGATGCATTCGGGTCAATCGCAATGGCTAAAATGTGGAGCTTTCAAGCAGAATTGCCGCACTCGATAGGATGGGGAAATGGCGAAGGGCAAGAGCGACGAATGGCTGACCGCTGACGAGCAGCGCGCCTGGCGCACCTATCTGGAGGTCGGCACGCTGCTGCTCCACCAGCTCGGACGCGACCTGGAGCCGTTCGACCTCACCATCAACGACTACGAGATCCTGGTGAACCTCTCGGAGTCGCCCCAGCACCGCATGCGGATGAGCGACCTGGCCCGCGCCACCCTGCAGTCCAAGAGCCGGCTGTCCCACCAGATCAGCCGCATGGAGAACGCCGGCCTGGTCCGCCGCGAGAACTGCGAGTCCGACCGGCGCGGGCTGTTCGCCGTCCTCACGGACGAGGGCTGGGAGACCATGCGCAACGTCGCCCCGCACCACGTCGCCGCCGTCCGGGAGCACTTCATCGACCTGCTCCCCGCCGAGGACCAGGCGGCCCTCCGCAAAGCCCTCACCCCGGTCGTCGAGCACTTGCGCGCGGAGCACGGTACGGCCTGAGGTGCCACTGGCGTCATACGTGACGAATGCCCGCACACATGGCGTTTTGGATACCGGTGCCAGGGCAGGCGTCAGCCTGAGGGGGGTTCCCGTAAGTGCTAGGGAGTCGACCCCATGTCAACAGGGACACTTCTGGCGATCATCATCCCCGTGGTGGTGATACTCGCCCTGATCGCGGTGGCGTCCACCCTCTTCATGCGCCACCGGCGCCTGAAGGAACGGTTCGGCCCGGAGTACGACCGGACGGTGGAAGGCGCCGACAGCCGCAAGGACGCCGAGCGGGACCTCGCCGCACGCACCAAGCGTCACGACTCGCTGGACATCAAGCCGCTGCCGAGCGGTGTGCGTGACCGCTACGCGCGGGAGTGGACCAGCGTCCAGGAGGAGTTCGTCGACCGGCCCGAGGACGCCGTCCACGACGCCGACAGCCTGGTGGGCTCCCTGATGCGCGACCGCGGCTACCCGACCGAGAACTTCGACCAGCAGGTCAAGGACCTTTCGGTGGAGCACGGCCGGACCCTGGACCACTACCGGGCGGCCCACGAGGTCAACGACCTCAGCACCCGGCACGAGGCCACGACCGAACAGCTGCGCGGCGCGATGGTCCACTACCGCGCCCTGTTCGACGAACTGCTCACCGACGGCGGTGGGCGGCGCCACGCCCGGGCCTGAGCGAAGGGCCCGTCCCGGAACACCCCATCTGGAGAGGCGGAGAACCATGGAACGCGAGCGTGCCTCCCGCGGAAGCGGTCTGGCCACCGAAGACCTCGCAGAGACCCACGCACCCGCCGGCCTCGAGCCGGACCGCCCGGAAGCGGCCTCCCGGGCACCGGAGTACCCAGGCGAGAGCAGCGGAACCCGGGGCGGACCGCCCCCGGAGGACATGGCGGGCACTCCTGTCCAGGAGACCGCATCGGATGAGGCCCCGCAGTTGCTGGGTTCTCAGGACCAGGAGCACTTCCGCGACCGCTGGCAGCAGATCCAGAGCGAGTTCGTCGACGACCCCCGCGATGCCGTGCACGCCGCCGACGAGTTGGTGGCCGACGTCATGCAGAAGCTGGCATCGACGTTCGCCCAGCACAAGGGGGACCTGGAAGGCCAGTGGACCCGTGGCGAGCAGGTGAACACGGAGGACCTGCGCACGGCGCTCCGGCGCTACCGGTCCTTCTTCAACCGCCTGCTGTCCACCTGAGTCCGGCGCGGCGGGGCGCTGCCCAGGCGGCGTCCCGCCCACCGCTGTGCGGGTGCCGGGAGGACGACCTAGAAATCTTCCAGGCCGGTTCCCCGACGCTTCTCGTGCGGTGGAATCTTCAACTGCTCCGAGCCCCGCTCCTCTTCATCCGGTTCATCCGGTGCATCCGGTGCATCCGGTGCATCCGAGGACGGCGTTCCCGATTCCCGGGTCGCCTCCTCCCCCGGGTCTCGGTCCGGGGCCCGGCGGGTCTCCTCCTCCGGCTGCTCCATGGGCTGACTCCTCCCTTCTCGGACAGTGGCGTCTCAGCATCATCACGTATAAACCCGATGATAAGTACGCGAAAGATCGGCAGAGCAGCCTCCGCGACATGACGCGAGGCGGTGAAACGGCGAAGCCGACGTCGCGGCGCCACGTTCAGGCCTTCACGAACCGGCTCTCGACGCCGGGGAACCCCTTGTCCCACCAGTGTCCGTAGCGCCGGTAGACGGCCGGGTCGCGGTCGGCGAGCAGAGCCCACAGCTTCGCCGCCTCCTCCACCAGCCCCTGCCAGGCGGCCTTGCCGAGCTTGCGGAAGGCGGTCAGCTCCAGGCCGTCGCCGGTCGCGCGCCACACGCCGGCGACCTGCCCGTCGACGAGCAGGCACGGCAGCGTGTCGCCGTTCCGCCGCGCGATCACCGGCCGGTACTCCCCTGGCACGACCCGCCCCGCGCCGGCGTGGGCCAGCAGGATGCTGTCCCACATGGGGAGCAGCCTCGGCGGCGCCGGCGTGTCCTCATCGGGGACGGTGGCGTCGGCGAGGTCGTACAGGGCGGCGCGGCCCGGTCCCGCCACCTGCACCACCTGGTCGCCGAGCCCGTCCAGCGCCCGGGTGATGACGGAGCGCTGCAGCAGCGTGAAGCGAGCGAAGTCCTGGGCCGAGGCGGGCCCGAACGCACCCAGGTAGGCGAGCAGCAGTCGCCGCACCCCGGCGTCGGTCTGCTCGGGCTCGGGCGCGGGGACCGCCGCGGAGGCGCGGTAGGTGTTCGGCAGGGTGAACGACCAGGGGCCGCCGGCCGGCGCGTGATGCACGGGGGCGTACGTGCGCAGCGCCCACCACACGCGGTGGGCGTGCTCGCCGAAACGTCCCGCGACCTCGTTCTCCACCTCGGCGCCGGTGCGGGGCCGGTCGAGGAACCCGGCGAGTTCGGGAAGCAGCGCGTCGGCGTCGGCGGGGTCCAGCCCGGTCGAGGTGAAGCGGCGGTCGTACAGCCGTGACGCCCGCAGCGTGCCCACCATCGCGGCGTGGTAGGCGGCATGGTCCTCGGCGTGGACGGCGTGCAGCGTGATCCGCATCAGGGTCGCCTTGATTATCCGCCGGTCCGCGAACGCCGCGTCGAGGTCCTCGGGCGCGAAGTCCCGAACCCTGTTCCACAGCGCCAGGTACGGGGAGGCCGGGGTCTGTGCCTGCAGCGCGCAGACCCGGCGGACCGCCTCGGCCACGTCGAGGCGCCTGCGCTCGAGCAGGAGCTGACGGTCCAGGGTGGCGAGGGTGAGTTGCCGCGCGGTGAGGCTCATGGCCGGATTATGCCGCCCCGGTCCGACAGTCCTTCCGGTGGACGCCGCGGCCCGGTGGTGCATGGTCACGGAACACCAGGGCAGACGCGGGGTCAGGAGGTTGACGACATGGTTCCCTTGCTTCTTGTCCTGCTGCTCGCCCTGATCCTCTTCGGTGCGGGCTTCGCCCTCAAGGCCCTGTGGTGGATCGCCATCATCGTGCTGGTGGTGTGGCTGCTCGGCTTCGTGTTCCGGGCCGCCGAAGGCGGTGGGCGCCGCCGTTGGTACCGATGGTGACCTCTCGCCCGCAGCACGCCGGGGCCCGCCGCGCATCGCGGCGGGCCCCCGTCCGTCGTCCGCCACCGGTCGTATCAGGTCATTCCTGCCGCGGCGGCGGTCCCTGCCGCACAACGGGGTACACGCGGGGCAGAGATGGCCGGAGCAGCCCGGCCCACGCCTCCAGGAGATGCTGATGAGGGAGGACTGCCGGCTCACCGTCCGGGAACGCATGGCTCTCGACGGAATCGAGCGTTTGCTCCGCCGTGAGGACCGGGCGCTCGCCCGGCGACTGCGCACCATGCGCGTGCGTACCCCCCTGCGGGAGATCGCGGCGCGGTTCGCGCGGTGGCCACGCGCCCTGCTGGTGACCTTCCTCGCCGGCACCACCCTGGCACTGCTGCTGTCGGCGACGCTGACCAAGGAGACCCCGCTGGTGTGGGTCGGCGCGGCCTCGTGGGCCGTCACCTTGCTCGCCGCCGCGTGGCCGACCTCGCCCAGGCGGCGCATCGGTCGGCGCAGGCAGGTCGTGTAACGGACCCTCAGCCGGCGGACGGTGAGCGCGGCGAGGGCCACGGCCGCGGTCACCTCGTCACGCCAGGGGCGTCGTGCACAGCGAGCCCCCCGAGCCCGGCATCATGCCGCCCCGTGGCAAGCTCGCCGCTGGAAAACTCCCGCTCAGGGCTGGGCGGCGGCGACCTCCTCGGCCACGTGGCGGTCGAGCGCCGCCCGCACCAGGGCGGCCGCGAAGACCGCGTGGGCGGCCTTGGGCACCAGGGCCGCCAGCTCTTCCGGCCGAGCCGGAAGG